>JAIBAS010000326.1 GCA_019695075.1 Promineifilum sp.
ACTCCACGCGCCCCGTCACCAGCGGCATCAACTTCATCGATCAGGCCAACAAGTCCGGTTTCGCTGACGTCTTCGACGTTGCGGGCTACAATGATGGCGGCGGTTCGGTTTTCTTCTATCGCGACGGGCAGGACTTCCGCCAGCATGGCGTCGCCGGCCAGAGCGGGCAGCGCGAGTGCCCGCCGCGCACGACGACCTACTACCTGCACGTCGACAAGCGCGACGGCACCGCGGCCGTACCGGCTATCACCATCTACGTCCAGGCGGATCCCGACGCGCCTGTGATCCAGTACTTCACGGCCAACCCGCCCCGCCTGTCCACCGGCCAATGCACGACGATCGCGTGGCAGGTTGTCGGCCAGGTGACGGGCGTCACCATCAAGCGCGAAGGTCGCAACTGGTGGGACGGCGCGCCGGTCAGCGGCTCGCAGCAAGATTGTATCAGCCAGGCCGGCACCTACAACTACGAGGTCGAGGCGCGCGGCCCCGGGGGCAAAACCAAGCAGACACTGACGGTGATCGTTGGCAGCCAGCCGGCGCCAACACCGACGCCCACGCCCTTTACCCCGGCGCCCGTTCCGGCCGTCATCGACTACTTCGACGTTCAGCCTGTCCAGATCAACCCGGGCGACTGCGTCAATGCGTCGTGGTCGGTAGGCGCCGGTGTAACGCGCGTCGAAGTGCGCATCGACGACACGCCGGTCGGGCGCAATATGCCGTTTGTCGGCCAACAGCAGCTCTGCCCCATGGCTGTGCCTAACAGCACGGTCAAGTTCACTATCGACGCTGACGGTATGACCGGCACGCAGCCGCAGCTCCAGGATGTCTATGTGCAGGTGCTTGGCCCGGCGCCCGAGCCGACGCCCACGCCGGTGCCGCCGCCGACGCCTGCGCCCGAGCCACCCATCATCGACTTCTTCCAGGCCGACTCCTATGACATCGAAGCCGGGAATTGCGTCTGGCTGTCGTGGGGCGTGGAGGGCTGGGTCGACGTCGTGCAGTTGTACCGCGACGGCGGCTATCTGTCCGATGTGGCGACCAACGACGGGCGCAGCGAGTGTCTGTACGACCCGGGCAGCTACACCTACCGGCTGCGTGCGGCCAACAGCGGCGGCGCCGAGGTCAACCAAGAATTGACCATTACCGTCGAGATGATGCCGGCACCGATGCCCACCGATGATCCCGGCCCCCTGCCGGATCCGGATCCCGACCCGGACCCTGGCCCGATGCCTTACCCGGATGACAACGGCGAGGGCGACAGCAGCAACGGCTAGCACGACCTCTTGTTGGCTTCAAGGACCCCGGATCAGGTGCGATCCGGGGTCCATTTGTCAAAAGGTTGTGTAAAAGCGAGTTGTGTCAAATGCGTTGGGTCGCTACAATAAGGTCGCCTCAGTCGCTCGTCGGTGCGTTATTCGACCCGTGGATGCCCCATTGCACACAGATACCCGTTACGTTGCCCTGGAAATCCGGATTCTTGAGCGCCAGGACGGTGGCTATCCTGTCGAGTTTTCACTCGATACCGGTCAGGAGTTTCCGCGCGGCTTTCTCGATCCAACTTTCCTGCCGTGGCAGGGGAGCGGTGACGCTCGCCGCGATGGCACTACCCTCTTTCACTGGCTGACGGCGTCGGCGCCATCAGCCACCGCCTGGGCCGCGGTCCGCGAGGCGCATCCATCTTGCCGCGTGCGTCTGCGTATCGACGCCGAGGCGCCCGAACTCCATAGCCTCCCGTGGGAACTGCTCTATGACGACACGGCGGGCCGCGCGCCGCTGGCAGTTGCGGCGGCCGACGCCACGCCTTTTTCGCGCTACCTGGCCGGCGCGTGGCGACCCGGCAGCCCCATTCTCCAGCGGCCCGTCAAGATCCTGGCGGCGGTTGCCGCGCCCGACGACCTGGCGACGCTGGGCATGGCGGCGATCGATCCCGTGGCGGAGATCGATGCGCTGCTGGCGGCCGTGCAGGGGCTCGACGTCGAGGTGACGCTCTTTCCCGCGCTGCCGGCCGGCCGCGAAGTGCCTGCTGCGTGGCAGCAGCGCGTGCGCATGGCCGAAAGCAATGCCTGGAGCCTCCCTGCGCTGGAGGCCGAACTGCGCCGCGGCGCGCACATTCTGCACCTCGTCGCCCACGGCGCCTTTGACGAGAGCAGCGGTCACGGCTTTCTGGTCTTTGCCGACGAGCAGAATCACGCCACGACCGTTGAGGACACGCAGGTCGCGGAACTGGCCGCGCGCCTGCTGGCCGGTGGCGCCAACGAGCTGGATGCACGCCTGCGTCTCGTCTTCCTGGCAGCCTGCGAGAGCGCAACGCGCGCGGCAACCGACGTCTTTCGCGGTGTGGCGCCCTCGCTGGTGCGCGCCGGCGTGCCGGCCGTGCTGGCCATGCAGACGGAGATCGAGATCGCTACGAGCCGCGCCTTCACGACGGCGTTCTACCAGGCGCTGTTGGAGCACGGCACCGTCGACCTGGCGGCCAACCAAGCGCGGTCGGCGCTGCTCTCGGGCGAACGACCCGACGCTGCGGCGCCGGTCGTCTTCATGCGGCTCAACGATGGGCGGCTACTTGGCCGGCGCGGCCAGGTGTTGGGTGACCAGGCCGACAGCTTCTGGAGCACGCTACTCGGCAACATCGCGGCCGGTGAGTGTACGCCTTTCCTGGGGCCGGGTGCAACGGGCGGGCTCCTCCCTGCGCCTGAGGAATTGGCCCGACAACTGGGCGCGGAGTTCAACTATCCATTCGAAGGCGCGGTCGATCTGCCGCGCGTTGCTCAGTTTGTGGGTACGACCGACAACCGCCGGCTGCGTATG
>JAIBAS010000046.1 GCA_019695075.1 Promineifilum sp.
ACCCTCCCCCCGGCCGCCGCCTCCAGCGCCCGCGCCGCCGCCTCCAACCGCCGGCACGTATCCTCCATCTTCGCCGCCCGCCGCGGGTTCCCTTCCCGCCGCGCCGCCAGCCGCACCCCCCGCGCATACCGCCTCAGCCACGCCGCGTCACTCATCCCCAGCCCCATTAACCAGCAGATGACTCGTATACGGCGTCGCCTCCCAATCAATCCCACCACCCGCCGCAACCACAATGTCCCCCGGCCGCACGTGCCGCACCTCATACGACCCACCTACCGGAATGTCCCGCACAACAACCGACAACTCATGCAACCGCGGCGGTGGGGCGGGGGGCGGCGGCTCCCCTGCCTCAACCAACGGCACCGCCAGCAACACCACCAGCTGCCCCGCCGTCGCCCGCGCCGTCACCATCTCCCCCGTCCCGGCCTCACCCAGCGCCGCCACAACCCGCGTCGTCGCGTCCGCCTCCTGCGTCTCCAACCGGGCCACAATCGCCCCACTGCCCGCCTCGATGCGCCCCCCCGCCCGCGCCTGCACCCCATACACCACCGGCCCCACGAACGGCCCCACCGCCACCAACTCCGCCGCCGCCCCCACCGCCGCCACCGCCTCGCCCGGCCGCGCCCTCTCAGCCAAATACAGAAACGCCCCGATCCCCGCCAGCGCCTTACTCGCCTCCACCACAATCCGCATCGTCCCCTCCGCCGGCTCCGGCCACGCGAACGCCGCCGACACATACCGCCGGTTCGTCGTCGTCGCCGCCCCCTTGCCCACCGACCGCCACCCCTCCCCGGCCGACAACTCAAACTCATCCGCGTTCGCCGCCGCCCGGATCGCATGCACAAACAACAACGCCGTCCGATCCTCCCCCGCCGGAATCTCCGCGCTCAGCTCATACCGCCGCGCATTCTTCGACACATTGAACGTCTGCACTGCATAGATCGTCACTTAGAAACCTCCCTCCGGCCTCTCCCGCCGGCATACCTCCCGCAGCCGCTCCAGCTGGTGGTGGCGCTTAGCCGCCATCACCAACTCTCGCGCCTGCGACCCCGGCGTCGCCGCGTGCGACTCCGGCACCCCAATCTCAAACGCCAGATCGCGCATCTCGTCCGCGTTGAAATGCTCCTCGATGCGCTGCCACAGATCGACCAGCAGCTCCGTTTCCGCATGCTGCCCGCCGGCCGGCACGGATGGAGACGCCACCGGCGCCGGCGACCACTCCGGCGTCATCCCCGCCCGGCGAATCTGCGCAATGAGCAACGAAACCCCATGCTCCAATTCGTCAACCCGCCTCTGTAGCTTGCCCCGCTCGGCCGCGTCCAGCAGCCGCAGCGACTCCAACCCATCCACCCGCCGCGCCAGCCCACGCAGGTACAGCCCCAGCGCCACCACGCCCGGCATCGCCGCGATGGCCAGGAACAACGCCGCCGCCTGGACGATCCCCTCGTCGATCAACCCTACACCCCCTCCAGGCCAACGATGATCCACGCCTGCAAATCCGCCGACGCCGGCGCCCACGCCCCCGTCGTCGTCACCCGCAACGTGATCTCCTCACCCTCGCCAAACACCGCCATGCCCGCGGCCAACGTCTCCACCACCGCCAGAGGCGTGTCCCCGTCGATCACCGCCGCCAATTCCGTCGCCGCGCCCTCCACCCACACCGTCACCGTACAACTGCCCGCCGACCGCGCCGCGCTCAGCCAAATCGCCAGCGCGATCACACTCCCGCTCACCGGCGGCCGAACCCCGCCCTGCCAACTATTCCCAAACCGCCCCAGCGCCGAGTTCGTCAACGACGCCGCCACATTCTCACGCCCCCACCCATCCAACAGCAATTGCCCAAACGACCGCACATAAGCCGCCCCCGCCACCGACAACGGCAGCGCGCTCTCCACCAGGTCGCGCGTCTGCTCATCCAGCCGCGCCACCTGGCTGACAATCGTCTCCCCCAGGAAATCGGCCGCCAGCGTCCCACCGTCCAACACCCGCCGCGGCCCCGGCCGATAGATCATCGCGCCTCCTCCAGCACCAGGTCACACACCCCATGCTCCGGAAAAAACTCGCGCCCCAGCACCCGATACATGCCCCGCACCCCGCCCCAATCAAACGACGGCAGCACGCACATCAACGTATCCCCCACGCCATAGTCGCCAAACCGCCCCGGCCGGTCGTCCGTCGTCGCCAGCGCCAACACCCGATTCGGATAAGCCGTCTCCCTCAACCGCCGCTGGATCGTCGCATCCAACGTGCTCTGGTAGATCACCCCCGACCGCACCTCGAACCCTTCCCGCCGCCCATATAGCCGCACACTCTCCTCGTCCACCGCCTCCGCATACACCCGGCTCGTGTCGCCCCAATCACTGCCCTCCCCCGCCATGAACCACGCGTTCACGATGTTGTCCTCCACCCGAAAGCGCACATCGCTCACATTCCGCCCCTCCACCAGCGCGACATCGCCCCGCGTCGCCCCCTTCGCCTCATACAGGTTCAACTCGAAGACCACACGCCCCGCCTCCTCCCGCGCCGACACGTCAAACGCCTCCGCGCTCAAGTTCTCCACCAGACTGTCGCGCAGCACATCCTCCAGCGACTTGTAGTGATACTCCGGATAGTGCCCCGGCCCGCCCAGCCACACACGCCCCGGCCGCACCCCCACCGGCCACACCCCCTCCGCCTCCGCCAACAACGCCAGCGCGATATTGCCCACCGACACCCCGTCAAACCGCCGCCGTCGCCCCGTCCGCCGCCATCCCAACAGCGCCTCGCCGCTGAACGCCAGAAACCCCACCGAGGCCTCGCCCCACTCATACCCCCCGCCAATCACCCCGCCCCACGCCGGCAACCCGTTATCGAACTGGATCAACACCCGGTTCCCAAACCGCACATACTCCTCCCGCAACTTCTCGTCCGTCCGCGCCAGACTCCACGCAACCTGCCCCACCTCATTAAACCGCCAACTGATGCGCTCCATATCCGGCCGCAGCTGCGTCAGAATGCGCCCCTGCCCATCCGCCACCAGGAACAGCATCGCCGCCCCGGCCGGAGCCAGCGACGCGATGACCGCCAGCGCCACCAACTGCCCCGCGTACAGCCCCGCCACATGCCGCCGATCCGCCTCATTCCCCAACGCCCCATCCGGCCGCGGCCCCACGAAGGTCCACACCCCCGCGTACCCCATCACACTCCGCCGTTTGTTCTCACTATCGATTGCCATCTGGCTCTGAATTCCTAACTCGTAATTCCTAATTCGTAATTAGGCATACTCCCCGCGCGTAAATGTCGTCCCATCATCCGACAGCGTCGCCGTCCCCACATCCCCCGAATCCGCGTCATTCCTCACCTTATCCGCGCTCGCCGTCGTCAACCGCTTGTTCCTGGCCAGCATGAACAACCACCCAATCTTGTCCTTCAGCGAACTCGTCGCCGCCGGCGCGGTGCTTGGCTCCGCGTAAGTATCAACCGACAACGCATCCACCACCTCCGCGTTCACCTGCCCCGCTGTCAACGTGCTCAGCCCCGCCTGAATCTCCGCCACCGCGCTCGCCGCCACCGACGTCGCGTTCACCGCGTCCGTCGCCAGCGTCATGGCCGACCCCACCGCCGCCGGCGAAGCCGGAATCAAATCCGTCTTCGCCTTGATCGCCGCGATCTCCGTGTCCACCGCCGCCAGCACCGCCGCCATCTCCGTGTCCACGTAGTCGTCCACTGCGTCCACCGACGCCTGACTCGCCAGATCATCGAACTGCCGCGCCGCCGTCTGCAGATTGATCATCAGATCGCACCACTGACCCCCCGCCGCGTCGCTGAGCAAGATCGTCACGTTGTCCGCATTCATCTCCGTCGACGACAGCTCGATCTTCACCACCGCGCTCGACCCAATCACCGACGGCAACGTCGCCAAGTTACTCAGCGAGCCGCCATCCTTGCTCACCTTCGCGTCCCCACTCGCCAACGTCGGATTCACCTGAAACAACCGCGTGTCCGCCTGGCTCCTCAGCCCCACGTACATCACAAACGCCGTGTTCTTCTTCGGCGGGTTATAGCTCGTCATCTACCCTCTCCTAGCCCTAGAACATCCACATCCCAGCCACCGGCTCCAGCACTTCCGCCCCAAACCACGCCGCCGGCGCCGTCGCCGCCGGCCTCACCTCCACCCCCGCCAGAACCCCGTAGTTCGACGCGCTGCTGGTTGCCGCCAACGCATACGACCCCGCTGCGCTACATGGCCTGTAGACACCACAGGCCGCCATATCGTCGGTCACACTGCTCCCCGTCGGCACGTCAAACAGCTCCGACACCCCCGTCCCCGGCGACCACGTCAGCGTCCCGTTCCGGCATCCCGCTCCGCCCACCAGCCACGCGTCAGCGATACCCGTCACAATGCTCGTCGAGTAACCCGACTTCTGCCCCGCGTCCGTCCCCGTGTTCCCCGTCGGCGTCGTCTGATCCACCCCCGTCAGGCTAATCACACCCAAGACAGCGCTTGCCAGACCAACACTCGGCGTCGCTGACACCTGATATGCCGCCCCCGCCGGCGGATTGACCAGTGTCCACACCGCCACGCGCACATTGCGGTTGTTGCCCGCGCTTTCGTTCACCGCCCGTTGCGTCAGTGATGCCCCGTTGAACGACACGCCAGACCAGTTCCAACTCGTTACCACGTTATCCATCCCGGCCGCCACCACCAGCAGCAACCGCTGAATGCCGCTGCACTGGAAGTTCAACGTGTATGGCCCCGTCCCGCTAAACAGCCCCGTCGCTGATGTATCTAGCCCAATTGCCACTGCGCACCTCTAGGCAAAGTACCGCCGCTCAAACCCAATCTCCACATCCACCTCCACCACCCCCGCCTCCTCCCACCGCAGCGTATTCGCCCCCGGCACAAGCCGCAGCCACCGATACAACTCCCCGCCTACAACCGTGATCGCCCCAAACTGACTCGACCCATCCGCCTCATAGATCGCGTCCCCCTTGTCCACGTCGATCCGCAGCGTCTCATCCACGTCCAGCGCAAAATCGACCCGAATCGCCGCCCCCGTCGCCTCATTCGTCAGCGTTGCCGCCATTCGGTAAACATTTTGCTGTGGCAAAATGAGCACTGCCGGCGTGGCCGCCCCGTCCAGCGTCACCGTCACCTGCGATGCCTCCACCCGCATCGGCTCAACAGCCTTGGCATACCCCGCCAGCCACAAATACACAGTGCGCGCCCCGTCCAGCGCCGCCGACTGCGACCACGCCACCCACGCATCCAACGTCCCCGTCGGCAACGTGTAGAGCGTCGTCAGCGACGTTCCATCCACGCTCGACCGAATCATCGCCTTCCACCAATCCGTCCGGCCGCAATACCGCTCCCCACCCTGGAAGTTGGCCGTCACCATCCCACACGGGTTATACAGGCTCCAATACCCGTTCAGCGTCTTCTTGGTTCCCTCACCCTCCGTTGCATCGGCGATCCCCAACTCCCCGAACAAACTGGCCGCCGCCCCCTGATTCCCCCCATAGGCCCGCGTCCACTGCTGGTTCGTGAACACCCACGCCCCCGCCCGATTCGCCCCCGACTGATAGAACGACAGATAGTTCCAGCTATCATTCGCACTCGTCGCCAGATCGAACATCGGCTTACGTCTGTCGTCCGACACCCACGCCGCCAACGCCGACGAACCATACTCCACCCAGATGTCGTGCTGAATCCAATGCACGCCCGTTCCCGCCAGGTGTGTCACCGCCGCCGACCCCTTCGCCCCCCGCTCAATACCCGTAAAGCTCCTCGTCGCGGCGTTCTTCGCCGCGTAGGTCAGCACCTCGCTCCCGATGCGCATCATCCCGCTCGACGGCCAATTGCTGATGTCCTCATTCAGCACCACCGCCGCCGTCGCCCCCACCCCCAGCCCACTGGCCAGCGTCCCCGCCTGCCCCGCCTGCCAATTCAGGTTCGACCAAATGCTCGTCGTCGCCGTATTGATCCCGTCCAGCCAGAAGTCCACCTCCTGCCCGTCCACCACCACCCGCACATCCGCCCCCGTCGCCGAGTAGAAGTCCGTCGACGCCACCCGCGTGTCCAGCTCCCCGTTCGTGATGTCAGTCGGGTAATCCGTCGCCGGCTGCCCCGCCGGCCAACCCACGGGCAGAAACCGCCGATACGGATTCAGCCCCGTCGCGTACTGCCGCGGCGTCGCCCGAATGACCGGGTACGCCTCATCATTCACTCCCGCGACCCCGTTCGTCACCACAACCGTCGCCCCACTCCCCGTGACCGTCCACACCAGCGTCGTCGGCGCGACCGCCCGCCAGCGCACGTCGTCATCAACCTCCAACTCCGCCACAAACACCCCCGGCTGCGTCGTCTGCTGAAACGCCTTGCACAGCGCCTTCACATATC
Organism: Promineifilum sp.; assembly: GCA_019695075.1. Lineage (GTDB taxonomy): Bacteria > Chloroflexota > Anaerolineae > Promineifilales > Promineifilaceae > Promineifilum. The sequence goes on from JAIBAS010000046.1 coordinate 6,380, forward strand.
GCTGATTGCCCCCATCATCATCCGCCGCCACCAGCAGCTTCGGCGTCCCATCCTCCCCACTGAACAGCGCCCGCAGCCAATCCCGGCTACCCGCCACCGCCTGCACCAGCAGCGTCAGCGCCCGGCCGTCTCGCCCCACGCCACCAATCCGCGGCTGCGCTCCATACCGCTTCGCCTTATGCACCGTCAGTTCCGCCAGCCCCTGCACCGGACTCAGGAACCACGCCCGGTAGTTCGCCCCGTCGTTGATCGGATTCCCGTTATAACTGACCAGCATCATCGCCGCCTCGCCCCCGCCGTCAGCGTCGCCAACTGCTCCAGCAGCCCCGGCCCATCCTGCACCCCCTCCACCACGAAGTCGCCGTAGAAGTTGTAGACCGGCGCCTGCGCTGTCGCTGCCCGTGGCCCCATCGCCGCCCCGGCCGACGACGTCCCCGTCCCCAGCGCCGGCGGCGTCAGCCGCACCGATTGCGCCCCGCCGGCCACGGGCGCAACCATCGGCACAGCCGGCACAACCATCTGCGCCAACGTCCCCGCCGCCCGCGCCGCCTCCGTCACCATCGCCCGCGTCGACTTCCCAATCGCCGCCACCAACCCTCGCGGATCGCTCAACGCCAACTCGGCCGTCGCCATGAAGTTCCCAAACAACGCCTCCGCCACCCGCGACGGACTGGCGATCCCCAACGCCGCCTTCGCCGCGGCAACCGCCGCGTTGACCGTGGCGATAATCGCGTTCACCAACCGGCTCCGACCGTTGGTGATCGCCCGCGCCATCCCGTCAATCATCGCCTCCCCCGCCGCCGCTCCGGCCGCGTCCAACTGCCCGCGCCCCGCATTGATCTCCGCCAGCGCCGCCTGAATCACCTGCCGCCCCATGTCGGCCGCCCGCCGCGCCTCATCGATCCCCGCCGCGATGGCCGCGCCCACCACCTGAACGACAGCCGCCACCACCTGTCCCTGCCCGCTCAGCACCGCGCTGGTAATAGCGTCAATGATCGCGTCGCCCACGCTGATGAACCGGTTGGCGGCCGTTTCGCCCGCCGCGCGGGTGGCCTCCAGGATGTAGGACGCCGCGCCCATCACCTGCCCCTGCCCGCCATTGATCCCGCCCGCCAGGGCGACGATCAGCGCGTTCGCCAGCACCGTCCCCGCCCCGGCAAACTGCCCCGCCGTGTTCTGGAGCGACGCGGCAATGGCGGCCAGCGCCGCCCCGATGCTGCCCGTCGTCCCCACCCCCGCCAGCGCATTCAACTGCGCCACCGCCGCCTGCACTTCCTGAACCAGCTGCTCCAGGTTCTGCCGGAAGTTCGCCGCGTACTGCACCGCCTGGCCGATGTCGCCGGCGGCGGTGAAGGACTGTTGGATCGTCTGCGCCGAGACCACAATGTAGGCCAGAATTGGGTCAATATCGGGCGTCGCCACCCCCGCCAGTTGCCCCAGTCCTTGCACGGCCGTCTGCACCTCACCCGCCAGCGCCGCCACCGCCGTAGCGAACGCCCGCGCCGCGTCAATGGTCGCCGTCCCGATGGCATTGGCCGCCGCCGTCAACTGCGTCGCCAGCGTCGTCGCCACCGCCACCAGGTCGCTCGTGAACCGTTGCACCTTCTCCTGCAACCCCTCCACGCCCCGGTACTCAGCCAGCGCCCGGATCGCCTCAATCCCATCCGCCACCACGCCCAGCAGGTCGCTCAACCGCCCGGCCAACTCGCCCGCCTCCGCCACGGCCTGATTCGCCAGCAGCCCTGCCTGCACCAGACCGTTGACGATGGCCGTAATCACCGCCGCCAGGTCGGCCGCGAACGCCGCCGCCTTCTCCTGAATGCCCGACGTGGCCACGTACTCCGACAGCGCCGCGATGGCCCCCACACCGTCCTCGACCACGCCCAGAATGTCCGCCAGCCCGTCCGCCAGCTCTCCCGCCTGCACAATGGCCTCATTTGCCAGTACGCCCGCCGCAACCAACGCATTGACCACCGCCGCGATCACCGCTGCTAGGTCGGTCGCGAACTGTTGCGCCGTCGCGCCGATACCCGACAGGGTGACGTAGCCCGCCAGCGCCGTCAGCGCATCCACTCCGTCCTCGACCATCCCCAGCACGTCACCCAGCCCGTCGGCCAACTCGCCCGCGGCCACGATGGCCGCGTCGGCCAGAATGCCCGCCTGCTGCAACCCAGCGACCACGGCCGCAATCACTGCCGCCAGGTCAATCGCGAACTGCTGCGCCTTCGCGCCGATACCCGACACACTCACATACCCCGCCAACGCCGCCAGCGCCTCCACCCCATCCTCGACCACCCCCAGCACATCGCTCAACCCGTCGGCCAGATCGCCCGCCGCCGTCAGCGCCTCACTGGCCAGCAGCCCGCCCGCCTGAAGCGCGTTGACAATAGCTGTCACCACCGTCACCAGATCGGCCGCGAACTGCGCCGCCGCCGCTTCCAGCCCCGCCGCGGCCACATACCCCGCCAGCAGCGCCAGCGTCTCAATCGCGTCCGCGATGAGATCGACGACCGCCCCCGCCGTGTCCGCGAACAACTGCGTCTGATTCAACAGCGCCGCCGTGAACAGCGACGCCGCGCTGGCAATCGCGTCCACCACGATCCGCAGCCCGTTGCGCAGGTACACCGCCTGCAAACCCAGGTAGTTGACCTCCCCCGTCAGCGTCCCAATCAGGCCAAAGCCCTCGATGGCCGGGCCGATCAACTCCATGATCTTCCCTGCCGTCTCGGCAAACAGTTGCGTCTGATTCAGCAACGCCGCCGTGAACAGCGACGCCGCGCTGGCGATGGCGTCCACGACTGTCCTCAGCCCATTGCGAAAATAGGTCGCCTGAAGGCCCAGGTAGTTCAGGTCGCCCGTCAGCGTCCCGATGACCATCAGCCCCTCGACCGCCGGCACGATAATCTCTGCAATAGCCCCCGCCGTTTCCGCAAACTCCTGCACGTGCTGCAACGTCCCCGTCGTGAACAGCGCCGCCGCGCTCGCCAATGCATCCACCAGCCCGCGCACCCCATTGCGGAAGTACACCGCATGGTAGGCCACCTCGTTCATCGTCCCGTCGAGCGCGTTGATTTGCAGCAACCCCTCGATCATCGGCCCGATCATCTCCGCGATGGCCCCCGCCGTTTCCGCGAACTGTTGCACCGCTTGCAACGCGGCCGAACCCCAATCGTTGGCCTCGTTCAGCGCCCCCACAACCATCAACATCACGTAGGCCAACTGCGCCAGCCCCTCGTGGAAAAAATCGAGGTGGACACTGCCGAAGGCGTTCAACTCGTACAGCGACTCAATGAACGGCCCAATCAGATCGGCAATCGCCCCCACCACGTCGAGCAGCCCCTCCATCCGCCCCAGCGTCTCCGACCCCAGCGTGGCCAACTCCTGCACTTTCTGGACCACCATCAGCATCGTGTACCACAGTTGCGCCAGCCCCTCGTGGAAGAACCACAAATCAACGATCCCAAACGCATTGATGTCATTCAGCACCGCGATGAACGGCCCCACCGTGTCCGCGATCTGACCCATCACGTCCAGGAACGCGCTCAGGCCCTCCAGCACCAACTCGCTATACTGATTCGCCGCCGCGATGTCCCCCACCGTCAGCGACAGGTACGTCGCCAGTTGCGCCATCGCCGCCGTGAATGCCTCCGGGCTTGGCGGCTGGAAGCGGCCGATCTCCGTCAGCGCCACAATGAGCGGCAGCATCAACTCCGCGATCCCGCCGGCCACATCCACGAACGTCCCCAGCAGCTTCAGTGCCTCTTCCCCGTAGACGTTGGCCCGGTTCACCTCCGCCACCATCTGGCCCAGCATCTCCACCACCGTCCGCAGATTGTCCAGAAACGACCCGCCCACCCCAGGAAACGCCGATAGGTCGAGAATCGCATTCAACCCCGCCGCCAGCCCCTCGGCCAGCACCTTCATCGCCTCCCCAAACGCCTTCGCCCCCTCCGTTTCAACACTGCCCGCGATCTCCTGGATCGCGTCCACCACCAGCCCCGTCCCCTGAATAATGCCCACCGCCACACCGGCCGGAATATCGAAGCCGAGGGGAATCATCAACCGTGCCGGCGATTCCGACTGGTAGGCGTCCCTGCCCGCCTGCTCCGTGTCCTCGGCCAGCCGCTGCATCGCCCCATCGATAAACCCACCCGCCGCGCCAATGCCCGCGACGATGCCGCCCACAATATCGCGGCCGAGTTGCACCAGGTTCCCCATATTCTGCGCGATGGCCTGCCCGATATTGCTCACCCATGCGCCTATTGCCTGTGTCCAGTCACTAACCAGGCCAATAGCCCCTTCCGCGATCTTGGACAGGATATACGCCCCAACTTCCCACCAGGCATACCCCTCGGTTTCCGTCTTCGTGTCGGTCAGCCAGCCGTTCAGCTTGCCGGCAATGCGTTCCTTCCACTCAGTAAACGCGGTGATGATGCGATCCATCATGTCGTAGCCGATCTGCTTCCAATCCTGTTGGCCGACCCACGTAGTGATGGCCGTGATCCACGCGCTCAACTTCGCTGTCACACGGTCACTCACATCTCCCAGCCACGTCCCAACCTTCTCCGCTATTGTTTCCGCGACGTCTCCCCAGTCAGCCCCGTCCGCCCAATCAAAAACGGCCTGCTCCCACTCGCTCAGCCTCGCCACCACGGCCGAACCAGCCTCACCCAGTGCCGCGCCGACAAGTTCAGCAATCTTCTCTGCGACCCCCTGCCAGTCCTCCACCCCGGCCCAATCGAAGATCGCTGTCTGCCACTCGCTCAACTTGGCGCTGACGAAGCTGCCCGCCTCACCCAGCTTGAGACCGATGAGTTCCGCAACATGCTCGGCAACCCCCTGCCAGTCCTCCACCCCCGCCCAATCGAAGATCGCCGTCTGCCACTCACTCAACTCGGCGCTGATGAAGCTGCCCGCCTCGCCCAGCTTCTCGCCGACGAGTTCCGCAATATGCTCAGCAACCCCCTGCCAGTCCTCCTCCCCGGCCCAATCGAAGATCGCCGTCTGCCACTCGCTCAACTCGGCGCTGACGAAGCTGCCCGCCTCGCCCAACTTCTCGCCGATGAGTTCCGCAACATGCTCGGCAACCCCCTGCCAGTCCTCCTCCCCAGCCCAATCGAAGATCGCCGTCTGCCACTCGCTCAACTCGGCGCTGATAAAGCTGCCCGCCTCGCCCAGCTTCTCGCCGATCATCTCGGCGATCTTCTCCGCCACCCCACTCCAATCCTCCACCCCCGCCCAATCGAAAATGGCCTGCTGCACGCCGGCCAGCCCAGCCGCGATCCCCCCGGCAAACTCAGAAATGGCATTACCCAGAGCCGTGATGATGTTCTGGCCAGCCGGCCCCAGTTCCTCGTTCGTGAAGAAACCGCCGAAGAAGCTAACAATCGCTGTCCCTGCCGCCGCCAACAGCCCTACCACCGCGCCGATAGCCGCCACGATCCCGTTAATGATCGTCTCCCCCACCGTGCGCCAGTCGATGCCGTCCACGGCCGAGGCGATCCAGTTGAACAGCCCGGCCTCAATCTCGGCTACCTTGTCGCCCAGGTTGTGAAAGAAGGAGGCGATTCCCTCCAGTATCTTCTGCCCGACTTCCAGCCAACTGGTCGTCCCCGCCCAGTTGAAAATGGCCGTCTTCAGATTCTCTAGCCCGGTGCTGATAGACGTGCCCAAACTGGTGAACGCCCCCACCAGCCCATCGATGACCGCCTGCCCGGCGAGCCGCGCGGCCTCGCCCAGGTTAGGCAACGCCGCCCGCAGCGCCTCCAGCGGCGACGCCCCATCCCGCAACGCCTGCACGAACGTCTGCACCGCCAGCACCACGTTGCCGATGGCCAGGCCCAGCGGCTGCCATGCCCCCTGCAATCGGCCGAGCGCATCGTTGAGCAGGTTCCCGTCAGCCACCACCTGCCGGATATAAGTGACGAGCGTCTGAATGTTAGCGATGAAGCCGACGACGGCCGCCACCACCGCCTGCACCGGGCCAGGCAACCGCTCAAACAACTCCGCCGCCCGCGCCATATCCCCACTGACGAACGCCGACACCACCCCGATAGCATCCTGGACGACGCCGACAAACCCCTCCACCGCCGTCCGAATCCCCAGGAAGTCGTTCTCCCACGCCGTCCTCACCGCCCCAAACACCAACGCCAGCCCCGCCACCGCCGCCACAATCCCCGCAATCGGCGCCAGCATCGGCAGCAACACCGACCCCACCGCCCACAACGCCATCAACCCGAACGCCAGCACCGCGTCCTTCCACGACACGAACGACGCAATGGCCTGCGCCACCCGCTCAATCAGCGGCAGAATGTTGTCCCTGAACGCCACCAACGCATCCAGCACCGGCTGAGGCGCAATGTCCCAGATCGCCTCGATGAACGCATCGATGACCGACATCCCCTCACTCAGGTTGTCGAAGAAGTTCTGGAACGCCGCGATCAACGCCGGCCCCCACGCCGCCAGCAAATTCGCCCCCTCCAGCGCCAGCTTTGTCAGAATCGGCAACAGCACATTCCCCAATTGCAGTTGCAGCCCCTCCACAACCCCCTTGAAGATCTCCATCGCCCCGCTGAAATTCTGCATCCGCTGCGCCGCGATCTCCGCCGCGCTCGTGTTCGCCATCACCGCCTGCAAGCGCCGGAACTCCTCCTCCGTAAACTGGCTCATCGCCACCGCCGCCCGCATCGCGTCCGTCCCAAAGATCGTGCTCAGCGCCTGCAACCGCTGCTGCTCCGTCAACCCACCCAGCGCCCCATGCAGGATGCCCGCCACCTCCGCCATATCCCGCATGTTCCCCTGGCTGTCAAAGAACGCGTTCCCACCCTCCTCCGTGATCAGCCCCAGCGCCGACATCGCGTCCTTCGCCGTGTTCGTCGTCGGAATCAACCGCTGCAACATCGTCTTGTACGACGTGCCCGCGTCCGACCCGCTGGCAAAATACGGCGCAATCGCCACCAGCGTCGCGTTGAAGTCCTCGAAGCTCACCCCCGCCGCCGCCGCCACGCCGCCCGCCTGCGCCAGCGCCAGCGCGTAGTCCGTCACCTCGAACTTCGACTGCACCAGCACCGCCGTCACCCCGTCGGCCACCTGCCCCAACTGGTCGGCCTCCATCCCCCACAGCGCCATCGCGTCCGTCGCAATCCGCGCCGCCGTCGTGAAGTCCGCCCCCGTTGCGTTCGCCAGCAACACCGTCGCCCGCGCCGCCCCGCCCAGAATCTCCTCCACACTCAACCCGTTCTGGGCCAGCATCTCAATCGCCTGCGCCGCCTCCGTCGCCGACACTTTCAGATTCGGGTCCAGCGCCAGGTCAATCGTCGCCTGCCGCAGCAACTCCGCCTGCTCCGCCGTCGCCCCCAGCAACGCCGCCACCGTGTCCATCTGCGCTTCCAGATCGGCTGCCTTGTCCACCGCCGACACAAAAAAACCGCCGATGGCAATCGTCATCGCCGCCACGGCCGCCAAGATCGCCACCCCCAGCGTCTTCGCCATCCGATCCGCCAGCCCGCTCGCCCAGCTCGTCGTGTCGCGGTCAACCTGCGCCAGCGTCCCCTGATACTGGCTCGCATCCGCCGCCAACGTGATATACAGCTTCGCGATCTCCACGGTTTCCCTTGGCTCACCGGCGCAGAGCCGACCCCCGTCGGCCCGCCGGCCTCTTCCCTAATCCCTAATCCCTAGCCCCTAATCCCTAACTCCACGTCGCATCCAAATACGCCACCATCGACTCCAGCGACTCCCCCGCCTGCCCCTCATACCGCAACCACTCCGGCAGAAAATCATTCAACGAGTACGGCCGCGGCCGCGCCTTCTGATCCCGATTCGCGTTCGCCACCAGCGCCTGCAACGCCGCCGACCGCACCCACTCCCCCCGCAAACCAAACGGGGCGAGATCGCGCAGTGCCTCCCACGTCGCGATCTCGCCCCCGCCGAATGTGGCGTCGACCTCGGCCAGCGTCAGTCGCCAGTGGTACGCGATCTCACATCTGAGCACTAAGTCGGGATCGTCAGCTAACCTTTTTTTTCCTTGTCCTTCACGTCCTCGCCCAGGCCGCTGATCTCCCGAATCTCCTTCACCACCGCGTCCACGAACGCCGCGCCCATGTTCTGGATCACCTCCACCGGCCGCCCGTGCCCCATCTCCCGCAGCTTCCGCGTGTCGAACAACTGCGAATCCGGCACCGGCTGCCCCTCCGCGTCCGTGTCCAGCGTTGCCCACCACACCAACTTCGCGTCCCCGTCCGGGTCCAGCTTGCTCAGGTCAACCACCTGGTCGCCGCTCTCCGTCTTGCGAAACTCCCCGCCCGACGCCCGCGCCTTCGCCCGCTCCCCCGCCGTCAGTTCCCGAACCCAAACCCCCTCGCCCGCCTCCCAGCCGGCCAGGTCGCCCAAGTCCACGAACTTCATCCGCAACCGCGCCCGCTGGAACACCTGCGCCAGCTTCAGCGGCTTCGGCTCCACCGGAACCTCGTCCTCATACCGTGAATCGTCCATATGCCCTCCGCCTCTCGCCTACAGGAACTGGAACTTCGGCAGCTTCCGCTCAATGTCCCACGTCACCTGCGCCGCCACCGGGCCATTGATCTCCTGCGACCACTGCCAGCCGGAAATGTAGCCCACGAACGGATACGCATACTGCCCGCCGATCACATAGGCATAGTTCCAGTTGACGTCGTCCTCGAAGTCCTTCTCCAACTGGAAGATCATCTCGTCGCTCTTGTACAGCGTCACCGTCGCGCCCAGCTCGCCCTCGTCGATGCCCGACCGGATCGTCAGCTCGACCTCATCCGTCCCATACTCCTGGTACGTCTGCGTCCGCTTCGTCCGGCTCGGTGGCGTGAAGGCCTGCACGTGCCCCACCGCCTCCCACCGGCCGCTGCCACAGAACCCCACCTCGCGCACCACCAGCACCTTCTGGTTGCCACTCACCACACTCAGGCCCTGCGGCCCGCACAACTCGTTCAACTCTGCCATGTCCTACCTCCTGGTAGTCCCTCGTGCGCCTCGGCCGTCCTGCCCTAGCCGATGACCTCACAGCTGTACAGCCGGTAGCTCAGCGCCGTCACCAGACTCGCATCCACGTAGATGTAGCCATCGCTCTGCCGCCACTCCGGCCCGAACTTCGGCAGAATCCGCTCCTCGCCCGCCGGCACCGCGCACGTAAACGCGATGCAGTTCGGCTCATCCGGGTGGCGCACGATCACGTTGATCGACGCCGTGTGCGCGTTCGTCACCACCAGAAACTCGTTGCCGTTGCTCAGATACTTGTCGAAATCCGTCGCCGTCGCCGCATGATCCACCGGCTCCACGCAAGTGCGAGCCGCCGCCGGCGTGTTCAAAGGAATAATCCCACGTGCCATTTCTCTCTAACCTCCTACGGTTGTAACTACCTACTCCTCATACCGAACAATGAAATCCGAGATCGCCAGCCGTGCCCGGCTCGTCGGCTCCCGGAAGTCCGGCATCGTGATCACCTCCACGAAGTGAACCACCACCGGACAACAACCATCGCCGCCCTCGCGCCCCATCCGGCCGCGAAACGCCGCGAAGAACTGCTCAATCCGCCTCTGCAAGCGCTTCAGCTCGCTGTAGCTCTCGCCCTTCAACGTCAACTGAATCCGCGCCTGCAACCAATTCTCCGTCCCGCCATACACCAACGGCCGATACCCCGGCCCAATCCGCCGATACATCGCCAACGGCAGCCCCGCCTCCGCCGGATGCGCGTTGTCGTAGACCCGATCCCCCAACTCCGGGGAAAACCGGCCCTGCAACTCCTGCCGAAAAGCCAACTCAACCGGGCCACCCATCAGGACATCGACCCCTTCAGTTCGGCCGCTACGGCCGTCGTCGCCTCGCCCTTGCCGCCGTCGAAGGCCTCCCGCATAAACGGCTTCGGCGACTGCCCGATCCCCAGCTCGCCATAGATCGCATACTCCGTCGTCGGCCCCACCTGCACCTCGGCCGAGTCGCCGCTGCCACCACTCGGCCGCGCCTGCGTGCTGTTCAACGTCGCGCCCGTGTCTATGAAGTCGTAGCGGATGATCCCGGCCTTCGCCTTTGCCTCGAACACCAGCCCGCCGGCCATCATCGCCGTCGCCAGCCCCTCACCGCTCGCCGCCTCCACCAGCCGCTTCAGCGCCGCGCTCACCTGGCTCGTGTCCGCTCGTCCCGTCGTCATACCGACCGCGCCCTCACGACTACGCCACTCGGCCCCACGGCCGCCTCGCCCACCTGTTCCAACGTGATCGGCCGCGCCAGCGGCAACCCATGCGCCCGATCCACCACAAACCGGCTCATCGGCCGCGTCTCTGCCCCCATCCACCGCGGCAGCCGCAGCACGTAGGGGCCGACCACCCCGCCGTCGCTGTTCTCCATCTTCCCCGGCTCCCGCTCCGCCTGCTTCAACCCGCAGCGCACGCGCACCCCCGCTGCCGTCCCATGCACCAGTTGCCCGCTGCACGAATCCGTCTCCGGGTCATAGCGCAGGAACGTCGCCTCATGATCCATCGACGACTCCTGCGCCTGCCGCATCGCCGCATACTCCGCCGGGCTAAAAACCGCCACAGTCCAACCTCACACACCCTACCTCTATCGCCGGCCAGCCGAACCCCACCAGCCCGGCCGCCGCCGCCCGCTCCTCCGCCAGCCGCCGCATCCGCGCTGCGCTCTCCGCCAGTTGCGACCGCTTATAACTCCCGCCGTCGGCCGAGAAGTCAAACAGCAGCGCCGCCTGCATCTCCACCCATGCCCAGACAGACACGTCCAGCGCCAACCGCACTGAAGGAACCTGCGCCCCGTCCAGCGTCGCTGCCGCCGGGTTGATGCCCAGCCGCTCCAGCGCCTCGCGGCCGATAGCCTCCTGCTGCTCCGGTCGCGTCGCCAACTCATACGCCGCCACGACAGCCTCGTGCCGCACCGCCAGAATGTCCAGCGTGTCCTCCAGCGCCGTCATACCCTACTCGCCCTTCGTCGCACTCCCTCTCCTCTTGGGAGAGGGCGCTTCACCCCCTCGCCCTTCGGGAGAGGGCTGGGGAGAGGGCGCTTCACCCCCTCGCCCTTCGGGAGAGGGCTGGGGAGAGGGGTACACCATCGGCAACGACCCGCTCATCGCCACCACCTGCACCACCTCCTGCACCAACGACCGGATCATCCCCTCGTTGCCCAGCGCCTCCGGTTTCTTCGCCAGCCCCTCCAGCCGCTCCGGCCACTCATCCACGTCGGCCGACCGCGCCAGAAACGCCAGCGCCGCCAGCTTCCGCTTATTCAACTCCCGCCGCTGCTTCAAGAGCGCAATCGTCATCCGTCACCTCCTACGCCCACTCCCTCTCCCCCTCCGGCCGGGCGCGCCGAGCGAAGGCGGCGCGCCCGACTCTGGAAGGAGGAGAACTATCCCCTCTGGCTGGACGGGGCGTGCCCATAGCCCACGCCCCGCCCAGACACAGAAGGAGGGAACCACCACATTTATGCCGCCTTGCCCCGCTTCACCTTCGGCGCGACCGCCTCATCCGCCAACGCGGCATCGGCCGCCCCTCGGCCCCCGTCGTCCACGTCGTCCACGTCGTCCACGTCGTCCACGTCGTCCACGGCCGGTGGCAACATCTCCACCAGCGCATCGAACCCCGCGCCGCTCACGTTGACGGCCTTGAGGCTGCGACCAGTGAACACGTAGGCCACCCCGTCCACCTCGTCCACCACCACCTTGCGCACGCCAGGATAGATCGTCGCCACGCCTTCCAGTGCAGGTGTCTCGATCACCTCACGCATCCCCTCGTTCCTCCACCACTGACCTACTGACCTACTGACCTACTGACCTACTGACCTACTGACCCACTGACCTACTACGCCAACTCAGTCGTCGCAATGACGATCTTCGACGGGTCTTCGATGACCGGCAGACCATTCGTCACCGACTCCCCGTGCAGCTCCCACGGCCGCTCCTGCGGCACATACATCCGCCCCCAGCGCCCAGGGACATTAGCCCCTTCCACCGTCGGCCCAATGTGCGTGTACCCCACCGGCCGGTTGTCCAGCGGCTGCTCCTGCGCCCCCATCCCGACCACGTACCCGCCGCGGCCGGCCGCGCCGATGGCCAACAACTTGCCCGGGGCCAGAAACGGGACCTTGATCGTCTGCGTCGGGGCGGCCGGATTGATGACCTCCCCTTCGAGGCCATAACTCCACAACCGCAACGCGTCCCGCGCGTCGCCGCTGGGCTGCTCCGTCGTCCCCGTGAACCGCTGCACGTCAAACCAGCCGCCATTCGCATCCTGACCAATGACGCGGAGCTTGTTCACGGAGTTGTGAATGATGGTGTCGATGGTGTCCGGATGCGCCACGAACGCCGTCACGCGATAGCGCAACAGCCGCATCGCCGCCTGCACATCCGTCCAAAACGCCGACGCGCTCCCGCCATAGGCCGCGTTCGAGGCCAGCGTGCGCACCGTCAACACGTTCCCGGCCGGAATCCCATAGTTGACCCGCAGCGTCATGTTGTCATAGCGCCAGTCGATGCCGTCGCCCTCGCTCAACGCCTGCCCGCGCAGCCACTCCATCGTGTCCAACTGCGCCTGCATCACCACGTTGTTGAACAGCGCCTCGACCTCGCCGCGCAGCCATCCGCGCACGTCGCCCCCCTGCCCGCTGATCGCCTGGCTGAACGCATAGATCTCCCGCAGCGCGTTCTCCGTCAGCGGCAGCTTCGCCGTCAGCTTCGCCGTCCGCTCCATGAACGTCCGCGCGTCCATCGCCCCCACCTGCGCGTACCGCGCGTCCATGCCCGACAAGCCCGCGAAGGTGGGGATAATGCGCATCGAGCCGGTGCTGACGTCGTAAGTCGGCCGCACCTGCTCCGGCAAAAACCGATTGAACAGATAGCTCGCCGGCGTCCGCGCCGCCCGTGCGATCTCGAAAAACCCCCGATTGCCGCCGAGATCGTTGATCACCTGAGTAAAGTCCAAGTCCATGATGATCCTCCTAGCTCGCGGCCGTGTTGGTGTGCGTCAGATAGACGAAGGTCAGCGCCCCCGTCTCCAGCTCCGTCTTCCACGTCGCCAGGTTGGCCTGCCCGAAGTCGGGCAGCAGGTTGTTGTAAACCACCCCGCCCAACAGCAGCCCATACCCCGTCAGGGCATCGCTCCGGTCGCTCTCGTTCGCCTGCCCGATCAGGATGCCCACCGCCGTCTCCGTCCCCAGCGCGTTCCCCCGCGCCGCCACGTCACGCCGCGGGATCAGCTTCCCATTCGACACAATCCGCGCCATGATCGTCCCATCCGGCACATACTTCTTCCCGTTCGCGTCCACCCTCGCCGGGTCCACGCTGGCCCAGTCAATCTGCCCGCCGAGGTCTCTCGGCGCGTTCTCCCAATCCACGAGCCACTGCGCGCGGCTCACCCCATAACTATTCGTCGTCGGCATCTATCCACCTCACCCCGTCTTGCTCTACCTCTTCATCATCGCCGCGAACGGATCATCCCCCGTCGCGCGCTTCTGCTGCCTCTCAATCGCCGCCTTCACGTAATCCGACTGCCCGCCCTGGGCCTGGGGCGTCGGCTGCGTCGCCGTTCGCTGCCCTGCCGCCGGCTGCGCCGCCAGATACGCCTCCACAATCTCCAACTGCTCGAAAACGCCCTTGTCCGCCAGCAGCTTCTGCATCGGCTCCGGCAACCCGCGCTTCTTCGCGTCCAGCATCGCCGTGATGAACGACGTGGCCCGCTCCAACTCGCTCTGCGCCGTCTTGAGCTGGCCATCCAACTCGCCCACCCTGGTCTCGTGTTTGCGCGCCAACTCCTGCCACTTCTGCTCGTCTGCCAGCCGTTTGGCCTCGGCCGCGTCCGTGTCCGCCGCCGCCTTTGCCTTCTGGTCGTCCTGCCACTTCTGCTGCGCCCGCTTCAGCCGGTCGGCGATGAGCTTGTCCACGGCCACCTGCTGCTCAGTTGTGAACTGAGGCGTGGCCACGGTATTCGCGCCGCTCGCGCCACCCTGGTCGGCCGCCTGGCCGCTCGTCTGCCCGGCCGTGTCCTGCTGCGTTTGCGCGCCGCCCTGGGCGCTGTCGGTCGTTTCAGTTGTCATGTCCTATCTCCGTGAACCGTTTATGCCGTCCGTCGACGTGTGGGGGAGAAAACGAAAAAGCGGCCGATCATCCTCACTGGATGACGGCCGCTCGTAGGCGAGTTCGCCGAATTCGTATTCAGTTACCCACAGTATATTAGCTCCCTTGTTCTATGTCAATCCTCAGCCTCAAACCCATTTGCCGGTGTGCCCGTCACCTATATAATCGTTCTATATCTAGAGACAAAATTCGGCTTCACGCCGTGTGAACAGCAATGTCCCTATATCTCTAGATATCTCATCATGGTTCCTTGATCCTGTGCAACGCCTTCCTCTGTGCGTTCGTGATGATCGCGCTCTCCAATCCATACCGCACCTCAATTGCCCTGATCAGTTCGATCAGCGCCTTCCGCAACCCAACCCAAAACTGCCGCTCACGGTCGCTGCTCATACCACCACTCCGGGCAACCTGCGAACCTGCGATTGCTGGCTCCGAACATCTGAGCTATAATGCTCTCAAGAAGTTGCCCTGGCGGTGCGCAAACACCCCAGGGCATGGTGACTGAGTCGGCAGTCACGGACGGGATTCTATCACGCTCCTGTGGCTGACCATAGCTATAGGAGCGTTTTACATGACTGGTAGACACGGAACTCTGGAAGAGCGCTTTTGGCGCAATGTCCGCAAGGGCAGGGAGTGTTGGGAGTGGACGGCCAGTAAGCACAAACCCAACGGCTACGGAATTATCGCGGCCCCTGGCGGCCACCCAATGCTTAAGGCGCATCGTGTCAGTTGGGAGATTCACTACGGCCCGATCCCTCCTGGCTTTCACATACTCCATAAATGTGACAATAAAGGTTGCGTGCGGCCGGATCACCTCTTCCTCGGCACTCACGATGACAACATGCAGGACATGAAGCGCAAAGGGCGGGCACATGGCCCGGCTATGAGCGGCGGCTCTAATGGCGCGGCCAAGCTCACCGACGCCCAGGCCCACGAGCTTCTTTCCCTCAAATCGCAAGGGTGGAGCAATATACTCTTGGCTAAGAAGTTTGGTATCAGTCGGCCGCAAGTCTCGAGGATCGTTTCCGGCGCGAGTTGGAAACACCTGAAAAAATAGCATCATCTTCCTCGCGGAATTGGCGCGGGCGTCACGGAAGGCCCCCAGGTCGGATGTTCCGTCCGCCTCACCATCGTGTCCCAGGTCAGACGGCCGTCTTTCCAGGCCTCCCAACGGCCGCGCCCCATCGTCGCGATCTGCTCATCTTCTGAAAGCCCCTCGAACCAAGTTCGGCCCGCGCCCAGGCTATCGTAATTCACGCCTCTCACCGAGGGGATCGGCACGCATCTCCCCTGAGCGTGTTCCTCGAACGGCTCACTCAACGGATAGAATTGCCCATCCAGCGCAATGCACGCCACACACGTCCGCCCCGCCTGCCGCGCGCACCGCCGCACATACCCCGTCACAACCCCACTCCGCCGATACCCCTCCAACGCCGCCAACCGGTGCGCCCGGTTATACTGGTCCCTCGTGACGAGCAGCAGGTGATTCAGCCCATCCGTCAACCCATCCGCCGCCATCCGCCGCGCAATCTCCCGCGGCCCCAGCCCCAGCGCCAGCCCGTTCGTCAGTTCTCGCAGAAGCCCCGCCGCCGCCAGCCCATACATCGGCTCCAGCAGCGCCGCCAACGGCCGCCCCGCCCGCGCCAACCCCACCACATTCCCCACCGCCGCCGCCGGCAGCCGGTCGAACACCCCCGTCAACCCCAGCGCCTCCAGCGAGTACCGCGCCTGCGACGCCCCCAGCCCCACCGCCTGCCGCATCCCCGCCTCCAACGTCCCTGCCGCCACCCCCTCCAACGTCCCCAACTCCCGCTCCACCTGCGCGTAGAGCGCCTGATACCGCTCCATCCGCAGCACCTGCCCCGGCGTCAACTCCTGCCCCGCCAATCGCGCCGCGAACCGCTCCATCTCCTCCACCAGCCGCGCATCCACCCCCCGCCAGGCGTCCAACATCACCTGCACCGCCGCCTCATCCAGCCGGCCCAACTCCTCCCGAAACTCAGCCGCTACGGCGACGGCCGCCATCCCGTCCGCCATCTATCGTCCCCCTCGCCCCCTGGAAGAGGACGACTCGCCCCCTCTCCCCCTGGGAGAGGGTTGGGGAGAGGGCACTCGCGTCTGCGCGCCCCGCGTCTGCGCGCCCCGCGTCTGCGCGCCCAACGCCCCCGACATGATGCCCACCATCAGAAACACCGCCGAACTAAACACATGCGCCCCACTCCACAGCGCCACCACCCCCACCGCCACCAGAAACGTCGTCGCCAACAGCAGCCCCCACGCCACCACCGCCACGATCAACGGCGCCCGCCAGTACGTCCGCCGCGCTCCGTCCATCCGCTCGATCTGCTCCAACTGCCGCTCCCGCAACTGCTCCAGAAACTCCCGATCACTAGCCATATTGTCTAACTCCTGACTACAACGGTATGTAAATTGCATGCCCCTCAGGGATTGCAAAGCCGATCACTCACCAAGTGGTAGCCAATTTGGCTACCATTTGGAAGGGGGGGACGATTCATCCTCCCCTTGCGCGTACAACACCTATACCATTCTCAGGAATACCGAGAACCCTAAGCGCCAAAGACGCCTGCCAGTGGTCATGCACCTCTCGCGGAACCATCATCAGAAACACATCCTTAGACCCGTACGGCCATCTGGCAAGCTTCCCATGCGTCCGCAGCACATGCAGCGTCTTAGACCACAACTGATAGCCCACCTCAAGCGGGTACTCCAGGCCATCCGGCCCATCCCACACTTCCTGAGCGCTGAAGTTGACCAGCTCCAGCCGCACCGTTTGTTCCAGCCGGATAAAGCCATCCTGATCCGCCAATCCACCCCAGAACTGCGCCGAGCAGCGCACGCCAGACATCTTGCTCAACTGCTGCAATGCGCCATCGTTGCCGTTCACCTCCGCGTCCGGCAAAGGCTCCCGACCAATCGCCAGCCTCACCATCGCCAACTCACCCGCCCACAGCATGCGCCACAACTGTGCGAACGCATAAGCCTCAGCCAGCGACGGCGACATATAGTTCTGCCCCAGCGCGTCGACCACCACCTCCGGCCCATAGAAGCCCTTCCTGAGCTTCTGCAACACCTCGGCCGCCAAGGTCAGCCACGCCGAATCTTCAGCACACAACTCCTCAAACACCTGCTCATTCGCTGCAACATGGATAGATGGCATCAGACCCTCGTCACCCCATTATCCCCCGCCCCACTATCCACCTCCGCCCGCGCCCTCACCAACGCACTCGCCAACGTCACCCTCTCCCGCAGCGCCTGCTCCGCCGCCGCCGCGTCAAATGCCTCCACCACCGCCGCGCCAAACTGCGCCAACTCCAGCGCCAACTTCACCGGCACCCCCGCCGCTGTCAACTCCTTCAACGCCGCCGCCTTCGCCGCCAACGTCGGCTCAAACACATCCCGCGCCGTGAACACGTGCCCGAAATCCCCCGCCTCATAGGCCCCAATGTCGGCCGCCGCGAACCCCGCCAGCCCGGCCATCTGCCCCATCGTCAGCGCCATCTGCTGCGCCCTGACCAACGCCCGTTCCAGCGCCCCGCGCGCATCCAGCACCCGCTGCCCCGCCGCCTTGAGCAGCAGCTCCAGCGTCTCCGCCGCGATCTGCGTCGAGGCGTCCAGCGTCGCCGCCCGGTACTCCGGCAACGACGCCACGATCCCCGCCCACACCGCCTCCATATCGCGGTACAGCGCCGCGAAATCAATCGGCGCGCTCGACCAGTCGAACTCCGAGTTCCCCGGCAGATACAGCAGCGCCGCCGCCCCACCCGCCACCTTGTGGTAACTCGCCTGGAGCCGGGCCGCATCTACCTTCGGCGCCGGCATCGGCCGACCCTCGCTGTCCGTCGCCCGCGCCCGCACCACGCCCAGCGGCACATTCAACTGCTCGCTCTTCCGCGCCAGCTCATTGTAGTAGTCGATCTGATCCGTCGCGTCCCACCACGGCGTCTCGCACCGCGCCCACACCACCGGAATGAAGTCATACCCCAGTTCCCCGAACGTCTGCACCAGCACCGCCGCCGGCAACTCCTTATCCGCCACGTAGCCCCGCCCCTCGACCTCGAAGAACCGCACACCTCCTGGCGTGCCCACGCCCCCCTCGCCGCCGTCCCAGGCCTTGCGCCAAATCTCCACCAGCGTATGCTCTCGCTCGGCCGTGCCGAACAACGAAACCAGCCGCGGCGTGTCGATCCTCACCTCCTGCACAATCCCCCGCTCATCCGTCCGACAATAGCGCACATGCTGGATCGGCAACAATTGCAGATAGACACTCACCACCTGGCCACCCCCGTCCGTCCGCTCCGCCGCCTTCAGCAGCACATCCCCATAGACGGCCGCCGCCCGCACCAACTCCCCCTTCAGCACCACGAAGTTCGACCACTCCCACACCCGCCCCACGGCCGCCGCCAGCCCCTCATTCTCCGCCGCGCTGGACACCGCCCCGTCCGCCGTCGCCCGCTGCTCCGGCTCGATGGTCAGCTCGCCATTCAGCACATTCGCCACGTAGAAATCCACCACCGCCGGCACGGGATTCCGCGCCGTCGCCATCGCCTGCTCCACCAGCCCCCACTCGTGCAGCAGTCGGTACAGCCCCTTATTCTCCGCGTAGGCCCACCGCGCCGCGTACTCCGACAACGGCCGCGTACTCGACTCCTCCGCCGCCGGCCAGGGCGACGCCGAAGCCTCCACCAGCCCCCCATACCGCGACAACTGCCGCCCCGCCCAACCCCACAACCGCCCTCGCCACCCTGCCCCATTCTCAATGATCACACCCCACCTCCTCGCGCCCGCCACCCGGCCGCCAGATAATGCTCACAGAACAACACAAGCTGAGAAAACGCATCCACCTGATCGGCAAAGGCCGACTGCGGAAAGCTGTACAACTCGTCTTCAAAATCAAGTAGCCACGGCACGTCCGGCCCCGGATGCGGCAACATCACCATACTGTTTCGACACCACACCGCCGCCGCCCCCGCCCGCGCCTCCTTGCTGCCCGTCGGCTGATAAGGCGAGATCAACTCCCGCAGCCACTCCGGCGCGGTAACTCGCAACGTCTGTTGCGCGCTCTTCCCGCTACTCTTGTCCTCGATCACCACCCCCCGCAACCGGCCGTCTCCATTGTGCAACCGCGCCAGACTCTCGATCTGACCCGGCAGCGCATCAAACGTCAACCGTGCCCGATACACATGACAGATCGCTAACCGATAATCGTCGAGGATCTCGCCCGTCACACACACCGTCCACGCGCTGGTATCCTTCACCTCTTCCGCCGTGTCCCAACTCTGCACCCGCGCCACAACCTGCCCCCGCATCCCCTGCCCATTAGCCGAGAACCGGTTCCCGTCAGCCCAGAACTCCCGCCGAAAGGTATAGCCGCCGGCTGGCGTTGGGTTGCCCTGGTAAACCGCCTCCCACACCAACTCCGGCGTCGTGTCACGCAACTTCAGCACCTCGGCCACCGGCTTGTTCTCCGGCCAAAGCGCCGGGCCTCGTCGGTGGACAACGTAGCGGTAAGTCTGCATAGTACTAACGTTCTAATTCATGGTACAATAACGGGGACTGGCAAGCGCAACGAACGCCTGACAGTCCCCTCATCACATTCGTACTGGAGGTGCGAACATGACTGCCAAGATTATACCCGTCCCCAAGTCTGTGAAGAACAACCTCACCGGCCAACGCTTCGGCCGCTGGACCGTCCTCGGTTATACCGGGGCAGTGTCGGGCAAATCCACCTGGCTCTGCCAATGTGAATGCGGCCGCGAGGGCGTCGTGCAGGGGTCCCAACTGACCGGCGGCCACTCCCTCAGTTGCGGCTGCCGGCGCTCCGAGAACATGGCCTTCCTCAAACACGGGCGAAGCCGCACCCCGGAGCACAACGCCTGGAAAGCGATGAACCGCCGCTGCTACACGCCCACCAACGCCCAATACCCCAACTACGGCGGCCGGGGCATCAAGGTCTGCCAACGCTGGCGCGACTCCTTCGATGCCTTCTACGCCGACATGGGGCCGCGTCCGAGCGGCGAACACTCGCTCGACCGCATCGACAACGACGGCGACTACGAACCCGGCAACTGCCGCTGGGCCACGCGAGTTGAGCAAGGCAACAACCGCCGCACGAATCGCCCCATCACCTGCAAAGGCCAGACCCGCACCGTTTCCGAATGGGCGGCCATAACAGGACTGTCCGAGGAAGTCATCCTCTACCGCCTCAAATCCGGCTGGACGGCCGACCGCGCCTTGACCGAACCGCTTAGACCATCGCGCCGCTAATGCGATCATGCCGGCAACGCCCCCGCCACCGGCACACCGATCGGCCGCCCCGCAAAATCCGAGGGGTACGTGATTGAGGCGAGCACCTCCTCGCCCTCCGACAGCAGCGGGATGTGACAACTTACCCACCCCTCACTGCGCCGCAACAGCGCGATAGTGTCCGCGTGGTGATACGTATTTCCGATCACAATCGCCCGCCCCGTCTGCGCCATCAGTCGGGGCAGCAGCGACGTGTGAAACCACGTATCCACCACATTCCTCTGATGCTGCGTCCGCGTGTTGTCATAGTCCAGAATATCATCCGCGATCAACAACTGCGCCCGGCTGCCCGTCACACTGCCACCCGTGCCATACGCGCTGACGGTTGGGTGCAAGCGCCCAGCGTGCGGCCGACCCTCCTCAGCCACACTCCATTTCGTCGTTGTCCACAACATCCCCGCCGCCGGCCGCACGCTGGGAAATGTTTGGCCAAACTCATCCGATTCGACGATGTTCCTCAATGCGATACTCCGCGTCTCCGCCACCGGCCCGCTCACCGCCGCAATGATCAGCGGCTGCTCCGGGAAGAATCCAATGTGACACCCCGCATACGCCAATGCCCACGTCGTCTTCGCGCTCTCCGGCGTCCCCACGATCAACAATCGCCTGATAGCCGGATCACACATCAAATGCAGCCAGAGCACATGATGCGCCGCCGGCGCAATCGCCCGCCCGTCGGCCGTCCGCATGTGCAGCTTAGCGAAGTCGGCCACCACATCCGGCGTGATCACCCCCCGCGCCTTAGCCCTCTGAATCCTCTCCCGCAAAATCCGTCGCGCCCGCGCCATCGCCTCCAGGTGCGACTGTCGGCCGGCCGAGGGTTTCAAGCTCCTGCCGTAGGTCATCATCACTCATCCCATCAAACTCACCCGTTGCTGCGAATGTTGCCCGAACCTCCTGCCGCTTCGGCGCTTCCGTCCCCAACAGCGCCATAGCCAGCTTCACATTCTCCCGCACCTCGCGCAGGTCGGCCGCCTGCCACGCCTCCCGGTAATGCTCCTCCAGCCGCGCCAGTTGCCGCGCCTTGTGCGCCGCAATATCCTGTGCCGCTTCTTCCTGCCACTGCCGTTCCAACGCCTTAATATCCGCCGCCACCGTCCCTAACGACCACGGCGTCCCATCAGCCGGATTCACCAAATTTCGTTGTCCCAGCTCCCCCACGATCTCCCGCACCGTCCGGCCGCGCAACCGCAACCGCGCCACTTCCGCCCGGCGCTCCGCCACGATCAACGTCCGGCTGCTGTTCAGCCCCATGATGTTCAGTTTCCAAGCCCCTACACGGGCGGCGTCCACACCGCCCCCGGAATCCCAATCCGCCGCGCCCCCCGCGCCGACGGCAACGTAACCAACCCCGCCCGCTCCAGCGTCGCCAGATGATGATGCACAACCGACACCGGCACATCCAGCCGCTCGGCGATCTCCCGCCGCGACGGACTGTCGCCGCCGCACTCCCTCTTGAAGCTAAGAACGAACCGATAGACGGCCGCCGCCGTCGGGTGCAACCCCTGCAATCTTCCTGAGTCACTCACAACCATCACCTCGCTCATGACCCCCTCGCTCTAACAAACACCACACACGTCTGTTCCCCCTTCTTGCAACCACACAGCCCACTGCACGCCTTGAACACCACATACCCCTCCCGGCCGACCACATGCCCGCTCAGCGGGTCATAGACACCCAGCGCCTCGGCCGCCTCCAGCGAGTACATCCCCGGCGCGATCTCGCTACTGGCCATCGCCGCCTTGTTCACAACGTCTGTTGTGCTCACAGCGCGATCTCCAACTTCTGCCCCTGCGCCAACTTCTCCACGACCACCACCACCCCCGCCAGCGCCAATGCCTCCACCACCCGTTGCGGCAGCCGTGGCACCACCCACGCCAGCCAGAATGACGCGCACACCGGACACTGCACCCCGGCCGCCACGCTGCCCTCTTCGCCAAACGTGGCCGTCACCAACTCGCGCGCCCGCTTGAACGCATCCCCCGGCCCTCGCTTCTGCGTCAGCGCCACCGCCAACGCATAAACCGCCAACGCTCGTATCCAAAAGCTGTTCATAAATTCCAGTGTAAACGATGTTCCATAATGAAACAATACCAATAGACCACCTGTTCGACTTCCACTCGATAACAAAAAGGCCGGCCCTGCGGCCGACCTCCCAACTTGCCTTTCAGCAGTCCCATAGGTGGTCATTTGGCTACTCCTCTCACTCTTCCTCATCCGCCTCGACCTTCGCCCACACGTCCGCGAAGTCCTAATTTAAACGCATTTTAGAACATTCGAGCTATGCCGATCAAGGTCTACCCATTGATCTCCCTTTGATAGACCCGCCGCGCCTCCATCAGCGCGAAGGTGTCTGCCTCCGACCGCGACGCCCCTCGGCCCAGCGCCCCAGACCGCTTCTCGCCGCAGGTCTCCAGCGCCGCCAGCATGGCCTCGTTACCCGTCGGCGACGGCCGCCACGCCGAGTCGATCTCGTTCCGAGCCTTCATGACTTGCTCCCGGCCGTCGAACGTTCCCAGGCGGACGACTGCCGCATCGAAGGCCTCGACCGTCCGCGCTTCCCGCACCGCCAGCCTCAAACCGTCCTCATCCGGGGCATTGCTCTCCGAGGCCAACTCACCGATCAGAATCCTGATACCATCCTCGATAGCGTGGTGAATCGCTCACATGCAATCCGCGTCAGTCCCCTTCGCCGCCACCCGGTCTTCCAATCGCCGGAAGGCCTCCCTGATCTCGTCCAAGGTGAACTTCTGCTCTTTCACCTCCCACCTCCTTTGATCGCCTCGTTATAGGCGCTCATCGCCTCCTGCCGGGCAAATTGCTTTGCCGCCTTCTCGTCCTCGCCCCGCCCCTCGACCTCCGCCCGCTTGTCGCGGTAGATCTGCAGCGCGCTCAACATCGCCGCGTTCGACCGCTCCCCCGGCTTCCAGCCGATCACAATCGCCTGCCGCACGGCCGTGATCCGCGCCACCGCCGTGTACAGCCCATTCTTCAGCACCATGTAAGCGGCGTAGTCGAACTCCGCCTCCGTCTTCGCCGCCAACGCCAGCGCCCGATAGTCCGGCAGCGAGAGCGTCCCCCCCCCCGCCGCCGCCCCCTCCTCGTCGAGCGGCGACTGCGGCGGCCGTTGCCGGGCCTGGCCCTGGGTCGGCGCGTGCTGCGC
>JAIBAS010000090.1 GCA_019695075.1 Promineifilum sp.
CAGCGGCGCGTGGGCGGCCGAGAGGTCGTCGAACGTCAGCCCGCCGCCGCAGCCGGCGGTGATGATCGCCCGGCGCGGCGGCCGGTAGCTGGCGTCGCGCAGCCAGACATCGACGCAGGTGTTGTGGGCCGAGACGGTCAGGGCGCGCACGTCGTCGCGCCCGGCGATGAGGCCCTCGTTGTAGAGGAAGCCCAGGGCCATCTCCGGCAGGTTGCGCGGAGTACACATGAAGGTGGCCAGTTCCTCGCCGTTGACGGTGATGCAAACCAGCGCCTCCTCCACTACCGCGCCGTCGACGGCTTGCGGTTCGTCGCCGTTCAGGCTGAGGTAGTGGGCCGGCCGCGCCCCCGCGCCGGGCAACAGGCTGTTCGGCGCGACCTGGTTCTCGCCGCCGACGGTGTGAATGTGGATGTTCATGTCCATGTTTAGCTTACGCCAAGCCCCCGGCCGTCTGCCCATTGGCGCGGCCGGCGGGGGCGAACAGCTCCGGCCAGCGTTCGAGCGCGCTCAGCACGGCCGAGGCGGCCGTCTGGCCCAGGCCGCAGAGCGAGGTCTGGGTCATGGCCAGGCCGATGTCGCGGAGCATCTGCTTGTCGTCCGGCAGCGGGCCGCCGTAGCGCAGGATGCGCTCGATGATCTCCATCTGCCGTTGCGTGCCCATCTGGCAGGGGTAGCACTTGCCGCAACTCTCGTGGGCGAAGAAGCGGGCCAGCATGTAGAGAACCTCGCGCAAGTCCACGGCCTCGTCGAAGACCATGATGACGCCGGAGCCAAGGGGGAAGCCCTGCGCCTTGGCATCCTCGTAAGTCAGGGGCGTGTCCAACCGGCGCGGGCCGATAAACACGCCGGCCGCGCCGCCCAGCAAGACCGCCTGAACCTCGTTGCCGATGACGCCGCCGGCCATCTGGATGAGCTGGCGGACGGTCAGGCCAAAGGGCACCTCGTAGACGCCGGGGCGCAGGACGCGCCCGCTGACGCAGAACCACTTCGTGCCCGGCGAACCGGGCGTGCCCAGCTTGTGCCACTGCTCGACGCCGATGTTGATGACCGACAGCGCCGCGGCCAGCGTCTCGACATTGTTGATGGCCGTCGGCTGGTGGAAGAGGCCGTGGGTCGTTGGGAAGGGCGGCTTGATGCGCGGGAAGCCACGCTTGCCCTCGATGGCCTCGAACAGCGCCGTCTCCTCGCCGCAGATGTAGGCCCCCGCGCCCAGGCGCAGCTGGATGTCGAAGTTGAAGCCCTTGCGGCCGAGGATGTCGCGACCTAGATAGCCGGCCGCGCGGGCCTTGTCGATGGCGTTTTGCAGGCGCGCGTAGCAGCGCGGGTACTCGCCGCGCAGGAAGATCCAGCCGTTCTCCGCGCCGACGGTGTAGCCGGCCAGCGTCAGGGCCTCGACCAGGGCGAAGGGGTCTTGCTCCATGAGCGCCCGGTCTTTGAACGTGCCCGGCTCGCTCTCGTCGGCGTTGGCGATAACGTGCTTCTCGGCCGGGTGGCCGGGCGCGTTGCGGGTCATCTCCCACTTCAGGCCGACGGGGAACATGGCCCCGCCGCGGCCGAGGACATCGCTGCCCTTGAGGATGGCCAGCACTTCCTCCGGCGTCATGGTCAGGGCCTTGCGCAGGCCGCGATAGCCGCCGTACTTCTCGAAGGCGCTCAGGCTGAGCGGATCGATCTTGCCCGCCCGCGCCAGCTTGATGAGCGGCCCGCCGTAGATCTTCGGCTCCGGCTCGGGGTACGTGCCGGCCAGGAAGGCGTCCACGTCGGCGGGAGTCAGGTCGCCGGCGGGGCGGTCGCCGTTGAGGGCATTGGGCGCGTGCTCGCACATGCCCAGGCAGGGGACGCACTCATAGGAGATGCGGCCGTCGGCGCTGGTCTCGCCCGGCCGCAGGCCGAGGCGCTCCTCGATGGCCAGGCGCACGGCCGGGCTGCCGGCCATGTGACAGGCCGGGTCAAAGCAGACGCGGATGACCCGGCGCGCCGTCGGCTCGTTATAGAACATCGAATAGAACTCGACGACGCCGTGGATGTCCGACAGGGGGACGTGGAGCGTCTGGCCAATGGCCTCCAGAACCTCGCGCGGCAGCCAGCCGTGGACGGCCTGGGCCTCGTGTAGCAGAGGCAGCAAGGCTTCCCGGCCGCGGCCCCGATATTTGGCCAATACCGGTTCCACAGCGGCCAGGTCGATCGTTGCCGGTTGCACCATACTTGTGCCTCCTTTAAGGAACAAGCGAATGCCCGATAGCGGAAATGGATAGAGGCCGGAGCCTCGACCTGCCGGGCGGGAACCGGCAAGGTGGCAGGATTATATAGCAGGATCGCCGGGGAGCGAACGGATTCTTATTCCAGCAGGGCCACGGCCCGGCGGTAGAAGGGGTGTCGCGCGGCCAGCGTCAGGGCGGCGCGGGCATCGTCGCGGCGATTGACCAGCCGGTAGAGAAGCCCCAGGGCAAAGAAGATGGCCGGTGGCTGCGCCCCGGCGACGATGGCGTGCTCGTAGGCCAGGATGGCCTGGCCGGCGCGGCCGTGGCCCTCGTGGAAGAGCGCCTGGCGCAGGTAGAGGTCGCGCGTCGCCGCGGCCGCCCCGCTCAGCGGGCTGTCCTGTAGCCGGGTGGTCAATTGCCACTGGGCGAACTCGGTCGCGGCGCTGACCAGGTCGCCCGGCTCGACGCGCGCGGCGGCGCGAGACCAATCCTGGCCACGCGTGGCCACGCAGCGCCAGGTCTCTTCGGTCGCCCGCCAGACCGCGGCGTCGGCCGGCAGCAGGCCCAGGGCGGTATAGGCCACGTGGAGCGCGGGCAGGCAG
>JAIBAS010000393.1 GCA_019695075.1 Promineifilum sp.
ATCCCACCCAGCTGGATGGGCCGCTCAAAGGTGAAGTACCAGGCGGTCTCTTCCCAGTCCAGGCCGGTCACGTTGGCCGCACCCAGGCCGGCCGCCTGGCCCCCGAGCACGGTCTGCATGAAGAACTGGCTTGTGCCGTTCTCATCGATCCAGCCGCTGAAGCTGATCACGTCGTTGTTGTTAACCAGCAACTGGCCGATGGCATAGGGCAGCCTGGCCCGGCCGCTGGTGCTGACGTAGTACGTCCGGTCGTTGCCCCAATTTGCATCGACAACCAGCGCGTCAATGCGCTCGGCCGCTGTCGTCAGGCCCAGGGGCGCGCCGATGAAGACCCGTTCCCAGCCGGGATCGATGCCCCATTCCGGATAGCCGGCCGTGTAGCGCACCACGTCGCTCGGCGTGACACGGCCGACGCCGGGGATATTCTGGGCGGCGGCGAAGGTGAAGTACAGGTCAGACGTGTCCTTGCCGATGCCAAAGCCGACGACGTTGCCCCCAACACCATAGTCGGCGGCGCGGAAGAAGGGATGCCAGCTGCCGTCCAGGGTGTAGTAGCGCAGCACGTCGGCGGGGCCAAAGGCCACCCCGCCCACGCGCCCCTTGCCGGCGAAACTGACGTAGATCGACCGCGGCGCGGCCAGCAACTGCAACCGATAAGGGGGATCCTCACCGATGACCTCGGTGTGAACCTGCACGTAGTAGGTTCCCGGCGCGGGGATTCTCAGGGGCATCAGCAGCCACGCATACGGGACGGCGTAAAGCTCCTTGCCTTCGGCGTCGAGCAAGCGGAAGTTGCGGACGTTCTCGGAGTTCACGACCAGATCAAAGGCATGATCCATCGTGAAGACGAAGTTGTCGATGTCGCCGGCCGGTTCCATCAGGGCGCGAATCTCCTGACCCAGGGTGTAGGGCGTGGCCTCGCTGAGAAAGTCGTTCGGCTCGTAGGGGTCGATTTGCGGCTCGTCCTCGACGAGGATAATGAAGCTGTACTCATAGGCCGGCCCGCTGCGGCCGTCGCGGTCGGACACGACGACGTAGAAGTGGCTCGACACGCCCGGCATATACGTCAGGCAGCGGCCGTCGCGCGGGCACTCAGCCTCCATCAGCAGGTTCTGCTCTTCGTCATAGAGCGCAATGACGGGCTTGAGCGGCGAGCTTTCGGGCAGCCGCGTGTCCACGTAGAATGTATCTTCGCCCCAGTGGTTAAAGAGGTAATAGTCGACGTCGCCCGCGGGGTCGATGCGGCCGTGCTGGCGCACGCCGCTCCCGATCCAGTTGGCGTCGTCAAAGCTGTTGTTCGGCTCCCACTCCGGCTGTTGCGGCTGGGGGGCGGCGGCAGCCGCCGCCTCGCCCGTCGCCACAACCGCGACCAGGGCCAGAAGGGCAACCAGCAGGAGAGTCAGCAAGCGGTGGTTCATAGTTAGGTTCCTCTTCTTTGGACGGTAGGCATGACAGATCGATAGCGTGCCGCGCCCGGCGTTAGGGCGTCTCCCACGGGGGTATGGCCAGGGCGTCAATGCGATAGGCGCCGACGAGCGCGCCGTCGAAGACCCGCGCATAGGAGTCGCACGACGCATCCCCGGTCCGCACGCAGCGGATGACGTCGTTGACCCGGTAGGTCACGCCGTCGAGCGTCATGGCGCGGTCGAACATCAGGAAGTCGTAGGCTTCGTTGTAGCGGCTGCTATGGTCCAGGGCGATGAGGTTCGCCCGCGGCACGCCGAACAACGCCCCGTCACGCCCGGTCAGCCAGCGTCCTTCGGTTTCGGAACCGGTGCGGGTAAGGCTCAGGTTGACGACGTCGTTGCTCTGGATGAGCAGGCTACCGATTGCCAGCGGCAGTTGGGCGTTGCCCCTGGTGCTGAGCGGCACGTCATAGTCCGACACCGAGCCGAGCGCGTCGATGCTCTCGGCCGCAGTCGTCAGGCCCACGTCGGAGCCATCGACGAACAGCTCGAGGTGGCCGCTGGTGTCCTCGCCCAGTGAGTTGGGCCAGAAGCGCAGCACGTCCTGCGGCCTGACCACGCCAATGCCGGCAACCTTCTGCGCCGTGGCGAAGGTCATGTAAAGATAGGAGTAATAGTCAGCGTACTCAAATGCCACCAGGTTGCCACGCAGGCCTACGTCGGAGGCATCGAAGATCATCTCCCAGGAGTCGAACAGCGGCGAATAGCGCAAAATGTCGCCCGCCTGGAAGGCAACGCCGCCCAGGACGCCCGCACTGGCGAAGCTGAATAGCAGAGGCCGGTCGACGGCCTGCAATTTTAACCGGTAGGGATTCAGGGTGGCGTCGTCGGCATCGGTCGTTTGCAGGTAGTACGTGCCCGTCTCCGGCAAGGTGAACATCATCCCATAGTTGCCCCACAGGAAGGTGATCTCTTCGCCATCCGGATCGAGCAGATTCACGCCGTAGAGGTCGGAGGTCAGCATGAATTCCGATCCCGCCTCGCCCCAGAAGGCGTAGATGTCCGTGTCCCCCTCCGGCCAGATCAGGCCAGTGACGGTTTCGCCGGGCGTGTAGGTCGTGGCCTCCGGCAGGAAGTCGTTCGGCTCGTGGAGGTCAAGCAACAGGGCCTGAACGGCATAGGCATAGGCCGGCCCGCCGTGGCCGTTGGCGTCCTCCACGACCAGCCCGCAGCCGCCGCTCAGCGGCTCGGACAGGCTGATGCACGGCGACGCATTGGTGCAGACGGCGCTGGCCAGAACGTCCATATTCGCGTTGTGGACGGTCACGAGGGGTTGCACGGGCGACCCGGCGGGTATCCGGGTCGTGATGGCCAGGCCCAGCCCTTCGCAATTAG
>JAIBAS010000469.1 GCA_019695075.1 Promineifilum sp.
GATCTCGAGCCGTGGGTGGCCGGCGTCACGACCGAGGCCAACCGCGTCCGCGTGGCCGCGGCCAACGCCGCCGCCGGGCAGGCGGCCCTGCTGCCCCTCGTCGTCGCCCACAACCTGCCGTTGCAGCGCTATGAGTGGGTGCGGCCCAATCTGGAGGAGATTTTCCTCAGCTTGAGCGAGGGGGCGGCATGAGCATCCTCTACGCGATCACTGTGACTCTGATGCTCCTCGTGCCCGTGGGCGCGGCCGTCGCCCTGCGCCGCCGCTTCCGCGCGCCGTGGCTGCTGTGGTCGGCCGGGGCGGTGGCCTTCTTCCTGTCACAGGTCTACCACCTGCCGCTCAACAACTGGCTGACCGACATCGGCCTGATCGGCCCGGTGGCGGCCGGCGCGCCGGACTTGCTGCGCACGGCCGTCGTCCTGGGCCTATCGGCCGGCGTGTGCGAGGGGCTGATGCGCGCCGCGGCCTTCTGGCTGCTGAACCGGCGCGGGCTGGTGGGGCGCTGGTCGGGCGGCGTCATGGTTGGCCTGGGCCACGGCGGCCTGGAAGCGATGATCCTGGGCGCGTTCACGGCCCTATCGGTGGCCGGCCTCTTCGCCCTGCGGGGCACAGACCTGACGGCGCTGAACCTGCCGTCGGCGCAGCTGGCGGCGCTGGAAGAGCAAATGGCGGCGATCACGACGCCCTCGGCGGCCTTCCTGCTGCCGCTGGTCGAGCGCCTGCTGGCGATGGCGTTGCACGTGGCTATCTCGCTGCTGTTCTGGCTGGCCTTCCGTCGGCGCAACGCGCTCTATGCCATTGCCGGCATCCTCTACCACGCTCTCGTGGACGGCGCGCTCGTCTTCATCGGGCCGGCCGTCAGCAACGCCTGGCTGCTGGAGGGGATAATCGCCCTGCTGGTCGTGCCCGGGCTGGCGCTCATCGGCTTGACCTATCGGCGCTATGGTGTGGCCGAGCCGCCCCACCGCCCGCGCCCGCTGCGCGAGGAGTGGGCGCAATACGCCGCCCTGCTGCGCAAGGAGCTATTGGAGCAGTGGCGCACGCGCCGGGCGCTGGTCGTCGGCGTCGTCTTCATTCTCTTCGGGCTAACGTCGCCGCTGCTGGCCCGCTTCACGGCCGATCTGCTGCGTAGCGTGCCCGGCGCGGAGCAATTCTCCGGCCTGGTGCCGGAGCCGAAGACGGCCGACGCCGTGACCCAGTACGTCAAGAATCTGACCCAGTTCGGCTTTATCATCGCCATCCTGCTGGGCATGGGCGCGATCGCCGCGGAGCGCGAACGGGGCACGGCGGCCATGAGCCTCAGCAAGCCCATCCCGCGTTGGGCGTTCGTCCTGGCCAAGTTCGACGCGCAGGCGCTCGTCTATCTGGTGGCCTTCCTGCTGGCCGGGCTGGGGGCGTGGTTCTACACCGGGCAACTTTTCGAGCCGGGGCTGGCGTTGGGGCCGTTCATGGCCGGCAACCTCTTGCTGTGGCTGTGGCTGTTGGCCTTTGTCGCCGTCGTGTTGCTGGGCAGCGCCCTGGGCCGGACGACGCTGCTGGCCGCCGGGCTGGGGCTGCTGGGCTGCGTCGTCATCCTGATCGGCGGGGCCTTCCCACAGGCCGCGGCGCTGTTGCCGGCCGGGTTGGTGGCCTGGATCAGCCAGCTGGGCATTCCCGATCCGCAGCCGGTCAACGGCTGGGGCGCGCTGGCCGGCACGCTGGTGCTGATCGCCTTCTGCCTGGTGACGGCCGTGGGCGCGGTCGAGCGGCAAGAGGTCTAGAGCCTGGCCCAGGTCAAAGCTATGACGCCGAACCAATGATCCAGGGGCTAGGGATTAGGGAAGAGCGCTCTTCCCTGGTCCCTATCCCCTAACCCCTAGTCCCTTCATTGCCTACCCGGCGCGCACGGGTTCTAATTACGTCATGACTTCACCCACACAGACCATCCTCGACCACGTTGGCGGCATGCGCGCCGACATGGTTGCCCTGCTGGCCGACCTTGTCGCCGCCGAGTCGCCCTCCGACGCGCCGGAGACGCAGGCCGGCCCCATCGGTATCCTCTACGAGCAATTCGACCGCCTTGGCTACCACGTCCGCCACACGCCGGGCGCGCGCACCGGCGGCTACCTGATCGCCCGCCACCCGGCCGCCGGAGAGCGCCCGACGCAACTCCTGCTGGGCCACTGCGACACCGTCTGGGCCGTCGGCACGCTGGCGGAGATGCCGCTGGAAGTGCAGGGCGACATCCTGCGCGGGCCGGGCAGCTACGACATGAAGGCCGGGCTGGTGCAGGGGCTATTCGCCCTGCTGGCCCTGCGCGAATTGGGGCTGGAGCCGCCGCTGGCTCCCGTCTTCCTGATCAACACCGACGAGGAGATCGGCAGCATCGAGTCGCGGCCGGTCATCGAGCAGTTGGCGCGCGAGTCGGCGCGGGCGTTGGTGCTGGAGCCGGCCGCCGGGCCGGACGGCGCGTTGAAGACGGCGCGCAAGGGCACGGGCGACTTCGAGATCGTCGTCCACGGCCGCGCCGCCCACGCCGGGCTGGAGCCGGAGAAGGGCGTCAGCGCCATCCTGGGCATGGCTGAGATCGTGCGCACGCTGGCGACGCTCAACGACTACCCGCGCGGCGTCTCCGTCAGTGTTGGGTTGATCAGCGGCGGGCTGCGCACCAACATCATCCCGCCGGAGTGCCGCGCCGTGGTCGATGTTCGCGCCGTGACCGTGGCCGATGCCGAGCGGTTGGAGCAGGCCATTCGCGCCCTGCCCGCGCCGCTGCCGGGCACGACGGTGACGGTCAGCGGCGGCTTCGACCGCGCCCC
>JAIBAS010000452.1 GCA_019695075.1 Promineifilum sp.
GCGCCGGCTACATCGGCGGCCTCAGCCCGCAGAAGGGCGTTCACCACCTCGTCGCCGCCGTCAACCGCCTGCCGGCCGCGGCCGTTGCCCTGTCCATCTATGGCGACGCCGGCCCGTTCCCCGATTATGTGGCCGGGCTGCGCGCCGCGGCAACCCACCCCGGCATCCGCTTCCCCGGCCGGCTGTCGCGGGCGGCCCTCTGGCCGGCGTTGGGTGGGCTGGACGTGCTCGTCGTGCCGACGCTGTGGTACGAGACCTACTCCCTCATTGCCCACGAGGCCTTTGCCGCCGGCGTGCCCGTGGTGGCCTCGCGCATTGGCGTCATGGCCGAGGTTGTGCGCGACGGCGTTGATGGGCTGCTGTTCCCGTCGGGGGACGAGGCGGCGCTGGCTGGCATCCTGCGGGCGCTGGCCGAGCGGCCGGAGCGGCTGGCCGCCCTGCGCGCCGGCATCCGCCCCGTGCCTACCCTGGCCGACCATAGCCGCCGCCTGCTGAGCCTCTATGAGAGCCTGGCTTAGGCCGGGCAGAAGTATTGCCAAGTCGGAAGATGCGCTCACGCAAAGCCGCATAAGGTAGCCAAGGACGCCAAGAAGAAGCGCGATCATCAGCTATTTCTTTTTGGCGCCCTTTGCCCCTTTGCGCCTTTGCGTGAGCTCCTACTGGCTCTGCAATGCCCCTGTTAGGTCGGGCGTGGCAAATCGCCGAAACGCGCTATAATCCAGCCTCGTTGCCCGGCGACGGCAACGGGAGACAATACAGCGGATGAGCGTCAACAGCCGGCCTGAAAGCGGCGGCGACAAACCGGTCTACATCTACAACGCCGACCGCCGTTGGGCTAACTGGCGCGAGATCGTCGGCGACAAGCTGCGCGACCTGCGCCACTACCACTACCTGCTGCGCAATCTGGTCGTCCGCGACCTGAAGGCGCGCTACAAGAACTCGGTCTTGGGTATCCTCTGGAGCATCCTCAACCCGCTGTTCCTGATGCTCGTCTTCACTATGCTGTTCACGGTGATGGCCAACAGCGCGCTGCGGCAGTACCCCGTCTTCGTCCTCGTCGGGCTGATCCCGTGGAATTTCTTCAGCGGCGCGCTGGTCAGCGGCACAACTTCGGTCACCGGCAACTCGGCGCTGGTGAAGAAGGTCTACTTCCCGCGCGAACTCCTGCCAACCTCGGCGCTGTTGTCGAACCTGGTCAACTTCCTGTTCGCCTTTGCCGTGCTGGTGGTCTTCCTCTACGTGTTTGGCATTGGCCTGACGATTCATGCTCTGTGGGTGCCGGTGCTGCTACTGACGCAGCTCATCTTCACCCTGGGGCTGTGCCTGCTGCTGGGCAGCCTGACCGTCTTCTACCGCGACGTGCTGATGATCCTGGAGGTCGTCATCCTGGCCTGGTTCTTCATGACGCCGGTGTTCTACTCGCTGGAGATGTTCGGCCCGACGGCTACGGTGCTGGGCGTCACCTTCAACCCGGCCCAGGTCATGCGCTGGGTCAACCCGATGGCCTCCATTATCGACGGCTATCGCACGGTGCTATGGGGAACCTACGGCAGCAACGGCCCGGTGGGCATGAACGCCGCCTATCTGGCGCGCACGTTCGTGACATCGCTCATCGTCCTGTTTATCGGCTATGGGGTCTTTGTGCGGCTCAACCCGTATTTTGGCGAGAAGTTATAGCCCCGGCCGCGCTCATCGTACCAAACCATGAATCGTAACGGACTTCTGCGTCTGGCGTTGCTCATCGCGGCGCTGTTCATTGGCCTGACGCTCGCGGCTTGTAGCGGAAGCGCGCCGGTGGCGCAGGTGACGCCCTTCCCGACGGCGACGGCCCAGCCGACGACCGCGACCACCGACACACCCACGCCGGAGCCGACGGAAAGCCCGTCGCCGGCCCCGTCCGCCACGCCGGCGGCCACAACCGATCCCGACAGCACCGACACGTCGTCCGGCGCGTCCGACACGCCCCGGCCGACAGCCACCCCGCCGGCTACGGCCACGCCGCAACCGACGTCGACGCCCACCAGCGTGCCCCAATTCAACCCCACGCCGGCGCTGAACATCACCGGCTCCATGCGCGAGGGCGTGCCCACGCCGCCGACGGCCATCCCCTCGCCTGTACCCGTTTTCGACCTGCCGGAGGGCACAACCAACATCCTCCTGCTGGGCAAAGACCAGAACGCCGACGGCAGCGACGCGCGCACGGACACGATGATCATCGTCTCCATCAATCGCGAGGCGCAGACAGCGTCGATGATCTCCTTGCCGCGCGATCTCTACGTCTATATGCCCAACCGCATCATGGGCCGGCTGAACACGGCGATTAACCTGGGCGGGGTCGAGTTGCTGGAGCAGACCATCCTCTACAACTTCGGCATCCCCATCCACTACCACGCCCAGGTCGATTTCGACGGCTTCAAGCAGATTGTCGATCTGCTGGGCGGGGTGACGATGGCTGTCAGCTGCCCGTTGCAAGACTGGCGGCTCATCTCGCCGGAGCTGGACCCGACGCTGGAGGAGAACTGGGAGCAATTCAAGCTGGAGGCGGGCATCCACCAGATGGACGGCGACCTGGCCCTGTGGTACGCCCGCTCGCGGCTGACGACCAACGACTTCGACCGCGGCCGCCGCCAGCAACAACTCCTGCAGGCCATGCTCAACCAGAGCGTCGATCTCGGTTTGGTGGCCAAAGCGCCGGAGTTGTGGAGCACGTTCCACGACGTCGTCGAGACGAACATGGACATCGGCCGCATCCTGCAACTGGCATCGATGGCCCCGGCTGTGCGCGACAACGGCGTGCAGCACCTCTACCTGGCGGGCAAGATGCAGGCCTGGACTGTCCCCGACACCGGCGCGGCGGTGCAGCTGCCCATCTGGGAAGGCGACGGCATGATGTACGACACCTTCCGCCGCCTGTTGCTGCCGCCGGCGCTCAACCGGGCCGACCGCGCGCCCATCACCGTGGAGATCATCAACGCCAGCCAATACCCCGCCCAGGGCTTGCTGGCGGCCGACAACCTGGCCTGGTATGGCTTCGCGCCGGTCATGGGCGAGACGCGCGCGCCGCAAGCCACGAGCGAGATGATCTACTTCGGCGACAACTTCAAGGGTTCCTACGACTGGCTGTTCGCCTGGGTGATGGGCATGCCCGCCGACAATATTCAGCTTTCGGACGCGGATAGCGCCACGAACTACCGCGTGATCATCGGCGACGACTACAACCCCTGCCGCCCGGCCTTCCTGGCCCCGCAGGAGGCGCTGCCGGAGCCATAATTGCCGTCCCGCGCGCGCAGGCATCATGTCATCCCTCACCCCTCAGCCCATAAATTGCTCCTTCCCGCGCCCCGATGGATAATCCTCCCGGCGACAAAACCGGTCAGCACCACTGACCTACTGATCACTGACCACTGACAACTGCCTTCCAGGAGGGTACCGTTGAACGACAAGCGCGAAATCACCGGCTGGATGATGTACGACTGGGCCAACTCGGCCTTCAGTACCACCGTCGTCACCGCCCTGCTGGGGCCGTACATTCAATCACTGGCCGAGTCGGCCGCCGAGCCGTTCCGCTTTCTGGGCGCGACCATCCAGCCGGGGGCGATTTACCCCTTCGCCGTGTCGCTCTCGGTCATCTTGCAGGTCATCTTCCTGCCGTTGCTGGGGGCCATTGCCGACTACACCGCGCTCAAGAAGCGCATGTTGCTGGCCTTCGCCACCACCGGCGCGGTGGCCACCATCTTGCTGTTCTTCATTTACGAAGATATGCCGCTGGCGGGCACGGGCGGGGCGGTGGCTTTGGGCAGCCTGCTGCTCATCATCGCCAACCTCTGCTTTGGCGCGGCCATCGTCTTCTACAACAGTTTCCTGCCGCAGATCGTCTCGCCCGACCGGCGCGACGAGATTAGCTCCAAGGGCTGGGCGCTGGGCTATCTGGGCGGCGGCTTATACCTGCTGCTCAACCTGGCCCTGCTGGTGCTTATGGACGACACCGCCCTGGCTGTGCGCATCAGCCTGGCCGGCGCGGGCGTGTGGTGGCTGGTGTTCACCTTCCTCTATCCGCGCCGCCGTCTGGTGCAGCGCGCCCCGGCCCGGCAGCGGCCGGAGACGAACCTGTTCCGCCACGGCGTGCGGCAGGTCGTGACGACCCTGGGCAGCCTGTGGCGCGAATACCCTATGACCCTGCGCTACCTGATCGCCTACCTCATCTACAACGACGGCATCCAAACGGTCATCGTCGTCGCCGCGGCCTTTGCCACCAGCGAGCTGGGCGTCGACGCGCAGACGGTGCTCCTGCTGGTGCTGATGATCCAGTTCGTGGCCTTTGGCGGGGCGCTGCTGTTCGGCCGGCTGGCCGAGCGCATGGGCGCGAAGCGGGCGATCATGCTCAGCCTGGTCATCTGGTCGGGCATCGTCATCTACGCCTACGCCTTTTTGGCCAACGCGGTGCAGCTCTTCGTGATCGGTGTGCCGCTGGCCCTGGTGCTGGGTGGGTCCCAGGCGCTGAGCCGGTCGCTGTTCTCGCAGATGATCCCCGGCGAGCACGAGGCCGAGTACTTTGGCTTCTACGAGATCAGCGAGCGGGGCACGTCGTGGATCGGCACGTTCGCCTTCGCCCTGGCGGTGCAGCTCACCGGCAGCCAACGCATCGCCATCGTCGCCCTGATCATCTTTTTCATCGTCGGTCTGCTGCTCTTGAGCCGCGTGAACGTGCGCCAGGCCATTGTCGAGGCCGGCAACGATCCCAGCGGCGTGGTGCTCTAGCCGATGACGCCCGCCGATCTGCACGCCGCCGTGGCCCACGTCCGCGAGCACGGCACGGCCGCCGAGAACGCGCGCCTGCACTATCTGCTGACCGGCGTGGCGCGATTCTCCGAATCGCAATCCGCGGCGGAATCCTCCGAATCGCAATCTGTGGCGCGATTCTCCGAATCGCAATCCGCCCAACGCAGCGACGGCGGTTGGTCGCCGCCCTGGGCGCCGGAGTACAGCTCCGTCGATGCCACCTGCTTCCAGTTGACGCTGGCCGATCAACTTGGCTTCGACCGCCGCTCGCCGCTGTTCATCGACGCCCTGCGCTTCCTGGCCGAGCGGCAGCGCGCCGACGGCTACTGGGAAGAGGAGGAGGAGATGGCCGCGTCCGCGCCGCCCTGGGCGCAGCCGGGCGACACCGCCGCGCGCCTCTACCTGACGGCCAATTGCGGCTTCTGGGTGGCGGTGACGGGCCTGGTGCCCACGGCCGCCCGCGACGCTGCCGCTTACCTGAGCTACCACCTGCACGAGAATGGCGAACTACCCTCGTTCCTGCAAGCCCACTGGTTGTCGGCGGCCCTGTGGCAACGGATAGGCCTGGTGGACGAGGCCAACAAGACGCTCGGCTATCTGGCGGCGCGGGTGGGCGATCTCTCGGCCGGCAATCTGGCCTGGATGATCATCGCCCTGCGCGAGGGCGGCGTGCCCGCCGCCAACGCGGCCATCGGCGGCGCGCTTGACCGGCTGCTGGCGCTGCGCCTGCCCGAAGGGTACTGGCCCAGTGACGAGGGCATCGACAACAGCGTCCACGTCACCATTGAGGCGCTCAAGGCGCTGCAACTGTGCGGCCGGCTGCCATGAAGCTGGGCGACGCGATCTGGGCACGCCCCCACGCGGCTGGCGGCACCGTCGGTGGCCCTTGCGGGCAGAAGCGGCAGCGTCTACGGTGTGTATGCAAATCAGCGCGCTGGGCCACGCCCGCCCCGGGCTGAAGCCACGGGGCTAGTCAACGACGGCCCCTGAACGGGCCTTCAGAGGGGAACGCGCGCTTCTTAAGCCGGCCTCGGCCGGCGTCGTGGCGTAGCCCGGTTGCCTTTAGGCCCGGGCGGCCTCACCCCCTACCCGTGCCCGGGTAAGCCTCCAGGAGGGCGACGATCTCCCGGTCGATGGCGTCGCGCACGGCGCGAAAGTCGGCCATGTCGTCGGTCTTGGCCGGGTCGGGGAAGCTGTGGTGGCGGCGCGCGCCGCGCCCCAGCCAGACGGGGCACTCCTCGGCCGCCGAATCGCACACCGTCACCACAAGGTCAAAGTCTACGTCACGAAACTCGTCGGCCGTCTTCGACCGGCCGACATGGTCGATGCCGATCTCGGCCAGGGCGGCGATGGCCTTGGGGTGGACGTAGCCGCTGGGCATCGTCCCGGCGCTGACGGCCCGCCAGCGGTCGCCCAGGCGGGCGTTGACGATGGCCTCCGCCATTTGCGAGCGGCAGGAGTTGCCGGTGCAGAGGAATAACACGTGGCGCATCGTTACCCCTATTCTTCCCCTGAGCGAGGCCCATTCGCGCCGCGGGCGTAGTGCGACACGTCATTGAACAGCGCTAGCCGCGCCCGGCCGTCGGCGTCGAAATCGAGGATGTTGAGGCAGGCCGGCGACTGGTCGAGCCGGTCGCGGTAGCTGCGCGGGTCGATGCCCAGCAGACCGCAGAGCGCCAGTCGGTTAGCCGCCTTGTGGGCCACGACGGCTACGTGTTGCCCCGCATGGGCGCACACGATGGCCCGCAGCGCCGGCAGCACGCGCGCCAGCACGGCCAGACCCGTCTCGCCGCCCGGCGGCGCGCTCGCCAGCGCGTCAACGCCCCAGGCGACGTAGTCGGCGGCGAAACGTGCCGTGACCTCCTCGCGAGGCAGCGTCTCCCACTGGCCGTAATCGAGTTCACGCAGGTCGGGCACAACAACCGGCGTTAGCGCGTGCCGCGCGGCGACGATGGTCGCCGTCGCCCGGGCGCGGCCGAGAGGACTGCAATAGAAGGCGGCGATGGGTAACGTGGCCAGCCGTTGGGCCAGGCAGCTTGCTTGCCGCCGGCCTTCGGCCGACAGCTCGGCCTCGCTGGCTCCGGAAAAACAATCGGCGGCGCTCAGGGCGGTCTCGCCGTGGCGCATGAGATAGAGGCGTGTTGTCATGGCGTTAGGCTAACCAGAATGTCGCGCGCGGCGTCGATCAGGCTCTGTCGTTCGCGCCGGGCGCGGGTCTGAATGGCGCGATAGGCATCTTCCTCGGACAGGCCGGTTTGCATCAGCCGCCCCTTGGCCCGGTCGATGAGCTTGCGCGCGGCCAGGTCGGCCTCCAGTTGGGCCATGCGGTCGGCCATCGCCCGGCTCTCGGCGAAGCGCTTGGCGGCCACGGTGACGGCCGCGCCCAACTCCTCCGGCAGGATGGGCTTGACCAGATAGCCGTGGATGGGCAGATCGCTGGCCCGGTCAACGAGATCGGCGTCGCTATAGGCGGTCAGCAGCAGGATGGGCAGCGGCCGGGCGGCGGCGATGGCCCGCGCCGCCTGCAGGCCGTCGGTGTAGGGCATGCGAATGTCGAGGATGGCCAGGTCGGGGCGGTGGCGGTCGGCCATGCGGATAGCCTCGCGGCCGTTGGCCGCGGCGATGACCTCGTGCCCCAGCCCCTCCAGCATGGACTTCAGGCCCATCCGGATGAGCGATTCGTCTTCGGCGATGAGTATCAGCATCGAACTTCTCTATGCGGGTTCCAGGGCCTCTTCCCTGGAACCTGACCCCTGGAACCTATTCTTGCGTGCGCGGCAACCGGATGCGCACTTCGGCGCCGACTGGTTGCTGCACAAATTGTAGCTCGCCACGCAGGTCGTCGGCCACCAGCGTCGCGGCGATCTCCAGCCCCAGGCTGTGGGCCATCTCATCCGGCAGGCCCACGCCGTCATCGCGGACGACGACCAGCAGGGCGTCGGGCGTGCGGGCCAGAGAAATGTCGATGTGGCCGGCGGCGCGGCCGACGAAGGCATGCTCCAGGCTGTTCTGCACCAGTTCGTTGACGACGACGGCCAGCGCTGTCGCCGCCCGGCTGGGCAGTTGCAGGCTGTCGCCATGGACGGTGATGTCGATAGCCTGATCGGGCCGGGCCATGCCGAAGAGCGTCGTCTGGGCGATGCGCTCCAGGACGGCGCGAACGTTGACGAGCCGGAAGCCCTGCTCCGACAGGATTTCGTGGACGGCGGCGATGCTGTGGATGCGGTGAATGTTGGCCAACAGCACACCGCGCGTGTCCAGCCGTTCGGCGTCGGGCAGTTGCAGCTGCATGAGCATGGCCACCGTCTGGAGGTTGTTCTTGATGCGGTGGTGCATCTCGCGGACGACGGCGGCGCTGGTAACCAGGCGGGCGTTCTCGATGGCCAGGGCGGTCTGGTTGGCCAGCGTCGTCAGCAGCGTACGCTGGCTCTCGCTAAAGGCGTGGTCGGGCGGGGCCAGGCAGGCCAGCACGCCGATGACGCGCTCCTGCACGGCCAGGGGGATGGCCAGCAGCGCCGCGTCGCCGGCGGCCGACAGCCGCGGGGCGATGAACGGCCGCCCCGTCGCCACGACCGTGGCCAGCGCGGCCTCGTCGGGCAGCGGCCCGCCGCCGGGGTTGGCGAAGACGGGCGCGTCGCCGTCGCCGTCGGGCGGCTCCAGCAGGTAGATGGTGCAGGCCGTCGCCCCGGCCATCTGCGCCGCCAGTTGTGTGACGACATCGAGGATCTCGTCGAGGTACTGCGGCGACGTGACCGCCTCGCTGACCGCCGCCAGGGCGCGCAACTCGTCGAGTTGGCGGCGCTGGCGGTCATAGAGGCGGGCCTTCACCAGCGCCCCGGCGGCCAGATCACCCAGCAGGGCCAGCATGTCGATCTCCGCGGCGGTATAGTCGCGCGGCGCGGCCGTCTGCACGTTCAGCGCACCAATGGGCCGGCCGTCGAGCGCCAACGGCACGGCCAGCAGCGAGTGGAAGCGCCACTCCTCCGTGCCCGCCAGCCATTTG
Organism: Promineifilum sp.; assembly: GCA_019695075.1. Lineage (GTDB taxonomy): Bacteria > Chloroflexota > Anaerolineae > Promineifilales > Promineifilaceae > Promineifilum. The sequence continues at coordinate 8,783 of JAIBAS010000452.1, forward strand.
AAGTGCGGGTCGTGCTGGGCGTCGGCGGCATAGACGGGCCGGTTCTCCTTGACGGCGTGGCCGGTCATGCCCTCGCCGACCTGCAACGTGGCCAGCCCCAGCGCCTCGCGCGCCAGGCCGGTGCTGGCCCGCAGCCGCAGGGTCACGTCGTCGGTGTCGAGCATGTAGATGGCGCAGGAATCGACGGCCATCATCTCCGTCGTCTTGCGGGCAATGAGGTCGAGCGTTGTGTCCAGGTCCCAGGCGGAACTGAGCGAGCGGGCGATCTCGCGCAGGGCGGCAAGAGAGCGGGCGGGGTCGATGGCGGCCAGCGTGCTGTCCACAGGGGGATTATATGGCTGAGGCTCTTCGCCGGCTACGCCTGTGCCTCTGTGCCTGGCACTTTCTGAAGTGCCTGGCACATTCTTGAGCTTAAGAAAGCGCGTCGCACTCAAGAAAGTGCG
>JAIBAS010000239.1 GCA_019695075.1 Promineifilum sp.
CGAAGTCGCCATCGAAATCGGCCGGCGCGCCGGCGGGCCGCTCGCCGGGGCCGCCGGCCGTCAGGCTACTCAGCGCGCCATTCTTCTCCAGGGCCAGTGTGCCCCCGACGACCAGCAGGGCCGCCGCCAGAATCACGACGATCTTGCCTAGCAGCTTCATGATTGCGCTTCCTCCAGGGTGGGCAGCGACAGCGCCACGGCCGGTTGTTCGCGCCGTTGCTGGCGGAACGGGCGCAGCAGCGGCTGGACGACGTAGCGGTTGGTGGTGTTCAGAATCCAGCGCCAGTGCAGGGCCACGTGCAGGGCCAGCAGGTAGAGCGCCCAGTCGGCGGTCAGCATGTGCAGCCGCTCGAAGGCGCGCCCCTCGCCCAACTGGATGCCCAGCGCGGGCAGCGCCGTCTCGGAGATCATCAGCCCGGTGAAGACGAGCACGGTCATATTAATGAAGAACAGGGCATTCAGAATGTAATTGATGCGCGTGCTGCCGGGCAGGCGGCCGATGAACCGCTTCGTCGTCGCCACCAGCCATTTCCAGTGCAGCACCAGGTGGGTGACGATGGCCGCGCCAAAGGCGATGCCCAACCATTCGTGGATGGCCATCCCCGTCAGGCGCGGTTCCAGCGCGATCAGGAAGGCCACAAAGATGGCGATATCAACCAGGAAATTGGTTTTGACCGGACTGGTCTTTTTGGTTTGCGTTGTCATGTCTATCATCCTCGCTTTCTTGACTCAACTTCGAGGATGATAGCGTCCGGTTATTCAGGACTTATGAAGACAATGTTACGTTCGTGTATAGGTCTAACCAGTGAGCGGCCAGGCTATTGCCAGGTCAATCGGAGCTCACGCCAAGTCGCCAAGGGGCAAAAGGCGCAAAGAAGACACGGTCGATGATCGAGCTTCTTCTTTGCGCCTTGGCTACCTTTGCGGCTTTGCGTGAGCGCTTCTTCCGACTTCGCAATGCATCTGGGTGGTTCTAGTCCTGCACCGGCAGGCCGCTGGGCACGCTCGCCGGCACAAGGTCGCTCAGGTCGGCGGCCGAGGGCGACGTCAGCGCCGCCAGGAAGGCCATCAGATCGGCCAGTTGCGCGTCGGTCAGCACCGGCGGCGTGGCCAGGCGGGCATCGAGCGTCTTCAGGATGTCGGCGGCCACTGCCGGCTCCGTGCGCGCCGTCTCCTGGAAGCCGACCGGCAGCGCCGTGGGGTCGAAGATTTGCAGCGAGCCGGATGCGTTGAGATGGTGGCGGACAGCGGCGCGTAGGTCGGCGTAGGCCCCATTGTGCATGTAGGGCGCGGTCAGGGTGACGTTGCGCAACGGCGGCGTGCGGAAGGTGTAGCGGTCGGCAGCGCGACCCGTCTCCAGGAAGCGGCCGAGGTCGAGCCGCTCGCCGCTGAGCATGCCCGGCCCAGTCTGAGACGCGCCGCTGCTCAGGTAGGGCGCGGTCAGGGTGACGTTGCGTGGCGACGGCGTGGCGACGGCGGCGCGGTCTGTCGCCAGGGAGCGGTCGGGGTCAGGCCCGGCGTTGCCGAGCTTGCCCGGCCCCAACTGGGGCACGCCGATGTTGTGGAACTGCTGGTCGGTCATCAGGTTGCCGCTGTGGCAGGCGGCGCAACCGGCCGCGCCATAGAACAGCAGCGCGCCACGCTTGGCCGGTTCGCTCAGCGCCGCGCGGTCGCCGGCCAGGTAGCGATCCCAGGGGCTATCGGTGAAGGTGAAGGCGGCGACTTCGTAGGCGGCGATGGCCCTGGCGGCATGCTCGAAGCCCAGTTGCCCGGCGGGCACGCCGGGATAGGCGGCGCGGAACAGTTCGACGTACTCCGGCACGGCCAGTAGCCGCCTCATCAGCAGCGCCCAGGTCAGTTCCAGCTGCGTGTCGCCAACGGCGGCGATCTCGTTGAGCCGCGCGGCGTCCTGGCCACTGAACTGGTCGCCGAACCGGCCGCGCATCTCGTCGCGCGACGTGACCGGGAACATGGCCTGCGCCTCCAGCACCGTCTGCAACAACAGCGGCAGGCGGTCGCCGGCCGGCGTGCTCAGGCCATCGGCCGCGCTCAGGCTCACCCGGCCGTCCCAGAACATCGTCGTCCACTCCGGCGAGCCGCGATTGAATAGCTCGGTGGCGTTGCGCGGCACAAGCTGGCGGCCGTCGCCCAGAGCGCGCGTTGGGCCGAGGCCGTGGCCGCCGGTGCCGAACGATAGCGGCAGGCCGTCGGCCGTGGCCAGGGCGGGGTGGTGGCAGGTGGCGCAGGCGATGTCGCCGTTGCCGCTGAGAAGCTTGTCGAAGAAAAGCGCCTCGCCCAGCGTCACCAACGCCGGGTCGGGCGTGGGGCCGGGGTCGAGTTGGGTGACGCCCGACTTGTGGAGCAGCAGGGCCAGTCGGGTGTCGGTGCTGCCGGCCAGCCGACCGGCCAGCGTGTCGCGCGCCGCCCACAGCAGCGCCGCGGCGATTGCCAGCGCCATCAGGCCGGCCAGACCAATCAGCCACCGCTTGCTCAACTGCTTAGCTCCCATATGTGTGGCTCCTACAGCGCCATTATAGCGCGAAACGGGCTATTTTCCGCGCACCAACAGATGGCTCCGCCCGCGGTCGTCGCTGCCGCCCAGGCCGGGGGCTAGCGGGACGACGCCCGGCTGGGCCAGCAGCCGCTCGACCAGCGCTCCTTCCAGCCGCGCCATCGTGCGTATGGCCACGACGCCGGTGATGGCCACGGCGGCCTCGTCGAGCAGGTAGTCGATGTGCCAGCGCAGCGTCTTGCCGGCCGGCAGGGGGGCGAAGAGGCCGGCGGCGGCCAGGTGCG
>JAIBAS010000263.1 GCA_019695075.1 Promineifilum sp.
AGCGAGCATTGTATGATATGTGCGGATGACAGTCATGGCTTTACCTGTTTGGTGAGATTGTCACTTTCAACTGTAACAGGTTCTTTGGCTGTCATCCTCCTTTTTGTGTCAGGTAGCTAGACCACTGGCCACTCCCACCTGCTACTCCCTCATCCCCTCCGGCACGGCCGCCAGCGCTTCGTCCGGCAGCACGTAGCTCGTCCGCAGCCGCTCATCGCCCCAGTCGAGCATGTCGGCGAAGCGCCAGGGCAAGACCTCGACGGCGAAGATCTCCTGCACGCCCTCCTCAAAGCGCAGGAAGCCTACCGTCCGGCCATCGCGCACGTCCACGACCCAGACGCCGCAGGTGCGCTCTTCCAGCCGCTCCACCAGCGGGATGCCGCTGAAGGTGGCGCTCTCGCGCACCTGGCTCAGGCCGATGAAGGCCAGCGGGCCATAGAAGCTCAGCCCGCGCGTGAAGCCGGGCAGCGTGGCCACCGTCTGCCACGCGCCGCCGCGGACGTTGGCCAACGCCAAACTGCCCTGCCCCGATTCCAGCAGCCACAGCCGCCGGTCGTACCAGCGCGGCGAATGGGGCATCGACAGCCCGCGCAGCAGGACGCGGTTGGTGGGCACTTCCATCAGCAGCCCGCCGTTGGCTTTGTTGGCCCGCCAGCCGCCGGGCGTGTCCGTCTCGCCCAGCAGAGTGACGAACTGCGGCCGGCCGTCGAGCATGGCCAGGCCGTTGAGGTGGCAGCGGTCTTCGGGGGCCAGGGCGCTCAGGTGCGGCGGACGCCAACGGGGGTGGAAGCTGTGGTCGGCATCGAGCGTACACAGGCAGCCGAAGCGCGTGTTGACCAGCCAGAGCTGCCCGTCGCCCGCCCAGGCCATCTCGTGGATGTCGATGTCGCCGGTCACATGGACGCGGCGCGGCAGGTAGGCGGCGTCGTGCTTGCCGGCCGGCTCCATCTTGCGGGCCACGGCGGGCATGTTGCGGTAGTTCCAGACGGTGTTCTGGCCGCCGATGGCCAGCCGGGCGGCGTCGGCGGCGATGCCCATCGGCTTGCCAAAGGCGCGGAAGTGGGTGTTGACCGTGCCCGTGCTCTCGTCCCAGCGCACGAGGATCACCTTGCCGGCCTGATAGGTGCTGACGGCCAGGCTGATGCCCGCGGCGCGCAGGACTTCGCCAAAGGTGCTGGTGTAAACGCTGCGCAGGGGATCGGGCCGGGGCGCGTCGTCGGCCGCGGGCGGCGCGGGGGCGGTTGGGTCGAGAATCGGGGTGTCGTCGCTCATGACGACAGTATAGCCGCCCGCCGCTGCTGGGACTAGGGGACGGCCGCCGGCGACTGATCGCGGTGACAGGTCATGACCACCCGCGTGCCCTGGCCGGGCGATGACAGCACGTCCAGCGTGGCCCCGACGGCTTCGGCCCGTTCGCGCGCGCCCAGCAGGCCAAAATGGCCCGCCATGACAAGCTCGCCGGTTCGGTCGGCAGCGAAGCCGATGCCGTCGTCGGCAACGGTCAATGTCGCCCGGTCGGCGGCGAAGTCGAGCGTCATGGCGGCATGGCCGGCGCGGGCGTGGCGGCCGACGTTGCGCAGCGCCTCCTGGGCCACGCGATAGGCCGCCAACTCCACCGCCGGCGGCCACCGGCACGGCGTCCCCCCGGCGGCGAACGTCACCGGAAGGCCCAGCGCCGTCGTCATGTCGCGGGCCAGCAGTTCCAGCGCCGGCACGAGGCCCAGGTCATCGAGGTAGCTCGGCCGCAGGTCGCGCGTCAGGCGGCGCAGATCGGCGATGGTGTCCGTCGTCAGCCGCGCCATCTCGCCCAATTGCGCCGTCAGGGCCACGTCCGCGGCCGTTTCCGCCAGTTGGATGCGCTGGTTGAGGACGATGAGCGACTGGATGGTGTCGTCGTGCAGCTCGCGGGCCAGGCGGCGGCGCTCCTCCTCCTGCCCTTGCGTCAGCGCGCCGAGGTAATCGCGCAAACCCTGTTGCGCCCCCCGCAGCCGCCGGGCCATCAGCACCAGCTCGCCCTGCAAGCCACGGATCTCGCCGATGCCGCCCACGGGCCGGGTCACGGCCTCGAAGTCGCCCCGGCCGAGGGCCGTCGTGCGCGCGGCCAGGTCGCGCAGTGGACGCACCACCTGACGCGCGCCAAACCACAGCGTCGCCAGAGCCATGGCCAGCACCGGCAGCAGCAGGAACGGGGCCAACTCCGTCCACCGCAGCATCGGGTCGGTCACCTCGCGCCACGGCTCCTCGACCACCAGCGCCCAGCCCACGGGATTCACCGGCGTGTGACTGATGACGTGCTCATCGTTGCCCACGTCGAGGAAGGTCGTGCCGATCTCGCCGCGCAGCGCCTCAGCCACGCCGGGATGAGCACTCACCGGCCCGCTGTGGCTGCTCTCGCCGATCTGGAAAAGCGTCGTGCCGTCCGGGGCGATCAGGTAGGCGACGGTATGGTCGCCGGGCAGGATGATGCGGCCGAGCGCATCGCGGGCAATCGCCGCCGGGTCGAAGACGCCCACGGCCGCGCCGCTGCTGGCTGTCCGGGCGACGATGGGCATCAGCGGCCCACCGCCGCGCGGGTCGGCCATCAGCGGCCGGAATTGCGCCCCGCCGGCCGCGTCTGCTGGCGGAAAATCGGTTGCGCGTAAGTTCGCCGCCGCCCACCAGGCGGCGTCGCTGACCGCCGCCGGCGCGCCGTCCGGCCCAAAGACGGCCAGGGCCACAAAGTCGCCGGCGAACGAAGCGCTGTCGGCCAGAGCGACGGCCGGCGGGGCATGCTCGGCATGGCGGGCCAGGCT
>JAIBAS010000438.1 GCA_019695075.1 Promineifilum sp.
CGCAGCGAGCTGGCCAGGGCGCGGAAGCTCTGCGCCTCGGCGGGCAGCTCGGCCGCCCTCGCCGGAGGCAACACCAGCCGCTCGCCGCGCGCCAGACGATGTAGATCGACAAACAACTCCTGCATGTCCAGCTTGCTATAGGCCAGACCGACGCCCAGCGCCCGCAGACGCTCGTACTCCTGCGCCAGCAGGTCGGGTACGCTCATGACCGCGATGGGCAGTTGGTGGCCGGCGTCATTCAGCTGGGCGATGAGTTCCAACCCGTTGACGGTGGGCATATCCAGGTCGATGAGAGCCAGGGCAAAGGAGTGCCGGGCACACAGGGCCCGGGCTTCCTTAGCCGAGAACGCACCCACGGCATCGTAGCCGGCATCGCGCAGCATCTGCAGGAGGGAATCGCGCACGTCGTCCTGGTCTTCGACGACGAGGATGGGGCCACCCAGATCGGCGGCCACAGCCGGCCTCGGCGGCGTGGCCACGTCCAGCGGCGGAATGTCAACGTGCTGGGCGTCGCCGGCCAGGCGATCGACAATGTCCTCCGACGTGGCCAGCCGCGATGCCCAGCGGCGCACGCTGAGCAGCAACCGCGCCCGGCTCTTGTCCAGATGGATGATCGCGGCTTCGGTGCGGTCGCCGGCCCAGAGGGCGTCGGTCGGCGCGCCCAACTCATCGCCGGGGATGTAGCCATCGACGCCGGGAATGTGCTCGACGAGAACGCTGTCGGCGAAAACGTGTTTGACCGTGACGGGGATCACGTCACCGACGTGGTACTTATCGGCGAACGCGGGCCACGGGTCGGTTTGCAGGCGACGCAGACTCAGTTCGATGTGGCGGCCTGGCTCGGCCGGTTCGATGACGACAGCGCGGATGACCTGCCCGACGCTGACGACGGTGCGGGGATCGATGTTGGTCGAGAGAGTCATCTCGCGGCGGCGGAGGTAGCCTGTCCGGCCGCTCTCCAGTTCGACAAACGCGCCGAACGGCAGCACCTGCCGGACTGTGCCGCTAATGATCTCCCCAATACGACCGTCTTCTTGCGCCAAACAGACCTCCCAACACTCACCCTTGACGGTAGTGTAGCGCAGGGGCGGCCTTTTGGCGCTAACAGTTGGCTAACGGTTTTGCCGCTAGGGATTCGCCAGTCGTCGCGCGGCTTCGTCGTCCAGCAGCCGCACAAACTCCTCATACAACCCCCGCGCCCGCTCCGGTGTACCGTGGATGCAGGTGACGCCCAGCCGGCCGAGTTGCCCCACGCCGCTGAACATGTGCAGCACCACGCCCGTCTGGCACGTCTGGTCGAACGTCAGCCGGTGAACGCTGATCAGGTCCAGCAAATCGTCGGCGGTGAAGATGCGGTAGGCGGGCGATTCGACGTGGTCGCTGGCGACGTAACAGCGCTGTTCGCCCTGCTCGGTGGTGAACCGGCCCGTCTCCGGGTCGTAGAGGCCGTCGGTCAGGTATTGCAGCGTCAGGAAGGGGTGGGTCGTGCCCCCTTTGCGCAGGTTGACCTCGATGGCGTAGGCGTCCCAGTCGCCGTCGGGGCGTTGCACGGTCAGGAAGTCGAGGGCGAAGCGGCCGACGATGCCCTCACGCACGAAGCGGTCGCCGATCTTGACCGCCTCGCGGGTGATGAGGCGGCTGTAGGCCGGATCGGCCGGGAAGATGGCTCCCAGGTAGCTCTGGCCGCTGGGGCCGCCGAGCATCTGGTCGTGGGTGGAGAGGATCTCGACCTTGCCCAGCGGCGAGATGCGCATCTGCACACTGGGGCTTTGCTTCACGTCGCCCTCGATCATCTCCTCGACAATGGCCCCCTGCGCGGCGACGCCTTGCAGGTAGGCGTCATAGGCCAATTCCGGCAGCTCGAACTGCATCGCCCGCAGGCGGCCGGCGATGGCCTCGGTCTCGGCCGCGTCGCCGGGCGCGGGCAGTTCGCGCAGATCGACGACGGCGTTGCCCATGCCGGAGACGCCCTGATTAAGCTTGGTGATCACCCGGCGCAGCGCCGGCCGCTGTTCACGCATACCGGCGATGGCACGGACGAAGCCGGCCTCGTCGTCGATGTTCTCCACGCCCAGCGGGTGCGGCAGCCCCTCTTCGGCAAAGAGGCGGCGCGCGCCACTCTTGCCGCCCAGGGCGAAGTAGCGCGGGTCGGCGGCGTACATGGGAATATCCAATTGCAGGGCCAGCTCGCGCTCCAGGTCGGTCGTCAGGAAGGGCACGAGGTGGGCGCGGTCGGGATTGGGGATCAGCTCGCGGATGCGGCGGACGAACCACGGCCGCTCCAGCACCTTGTAGACCAGGGCCTTGTCGGAGCCGTCTTGCGGGGCGATGGCGAAGAGGCGCTTGCGGGCGTTGCTGACGGTGACGTCGGGCAGGTTGTGGAGGTAGTAGTCGATGACCAGCGGATCGATCGCCTGCGAGGTCAGGTAGATCATGCGCAGGTTCGGCTGGCGCAGCAGGAAGGTCATGAAGAGGAAGCGCTCTTCGTAGATCTGGTGCATCGGGCCGGGCACGTCGATCTCGGCCGTCAGCGAGGGCAGGACGATGAGGGTATTGGCGTCCTGCACTTCGCCGCCGGGGTCGGTGCGGCCGATCAGCCGCCAGAGGGGGGCCAGCTTCTCTTGCAGCGCGTCGAAGCGGGCCGCGCGTTCGGGAGTCAGAGGGGGGATAGCGACAAGTTGCTTGGTATGCACGTGTTCTTCTCCTGTCGGTGATGAGTGGTCGGTGGTCGGTGACCAGCTACTATCCACTGCTCACTGCTCACTGCTCACTGCTCACTGCTCACTG
>JAIBAS010000633.1 GCA_019695075.1 Promineifilum sp.
GATCTCGTCGAGCCACTCGCGCGCCTTGCCCCGGCCGCGGAAGGCGGCGGTCAGCGCCTCCTCGGCCAACAGCGGCGTCTCATTCAGCGGCCCCGTCCGGCCGCGGCGGGTGATGATGTGATAGCGGAAGCGCAACAACAGCAGGGCGGTGCGCTTGCCGACGGCCCGGCTGCGGATGACGCTGCAACGCGCCGCCGCCCCCTCCAGCAGGGGGTCGAGGGCGGTGTCCATCGTGTAGGCGGCCAGCCCCTCGACCAGCGGCGCGGTGCGCGAGAGATAGAGCGCGCCGTCGGGCACGGGCAGCGTGAACCCGGCCCGGATTTTGTCCCGGCCGCCGCTGACCTGGAGGAGCGCCTTGACGTTGGGCAAGGTCAGGCGCCAGACGTCGCCGGCCCCGGCCTTTGTCTCCGGCGTCGCCGCGCCGCCGTAGAGCGCCACCACCTCGCGCACAAAGCGGGCCACGTCGGCGTGCGTGCCGATGGCCGCGCGCATCGCCGCCCACTCCTGGGCCACCGTCTCGACCTTGATCGACCGTTGGGCGAACATCGTCCGCGATTGGCGCTCGCGCTCGGTCACGTTGTCCCAGTCCAATTGGACGTCGGCCACCGTCAGCCCGGCGATGGGCAGCAGCAACTGCTGCGGGCTGACCTTGCCGCCGCGCAACAGCAGGCCGTTGAGCAGCGCCTGGACGACGTCGCTGGTGTTGGCCGGCACGGGCACGGAGATGCCCAGCGAGGAGCGGATTTGCTTGTGCTTGCGCAACAGCACGTCGAGCACCAGGCCGTCGATCTGGTTGTCGGCGCCAAAGTAGGTGATGGTGCGGATGGTGGGCGCGTTCTGGCCGAAGCGGTCAACCCGGCCTTCGCGCTGTTCGTGGCGGGTGGGGTTCCAGCTCAGGTCATAGTGGATGACGGCGTTGAAATGCTCTTGCAGGTTGATGCCCTCGCTCAGGCAGTCGGTGGCCACCAGCACGCGCCGGTCATGGTCGCCCAGTTCGGCCACGCGCAGGGCGCGCTCGGCCGGCGTCAGCGTGCCGGTGACGGCGGCCACCTCGACGCCTTTCGGCAGCGCCGCGCGCAGGTGGTCGGCGACGTACTCGGCCGTGGGGATGAAGCGACAGAAGAGGATCGGCTGGAAACCGTCGTCCAGCAGCCGGCGGACAAGGGCGATGGCCTTCCTGAGCTTGAGGTCCTGGTCCGGCCCGGCCAGCCTGTCGGCGCGCCGCGCGTAGTCCAACAGGCGCTCGCGCTGGGGCCGGGGCGCGTCTTCGCCCTCCTGGCCGCCGGGGGGAACGTCGATGAACTCACTGCTTTCGGCGTCTTCCAGGTCGAGCACCGTCCGCTCACCCAGTTCGTCGGCGTCTTCGGCCGTCGCCGCGTCGGCCGTGCCGGAGCGGCTGCGCAACGTGGCGGCGGCGGCGGCCGGGCTGCTGGCCAGGCTGCGCAACAGAGCCAGCGCCGACCACCAGCGCACCCGCTGCACCTGCCGGCTGCCGGTCGTGTCCAGGATGCGCTCGTGGGCATATTCCAACACGGTGTTGAAGAGCCTCAGGTAGTCCGGCGACAGGCTATAGGTCTCCTCGGCCTCTTCGCGGGCCGGGAAGACGGTCTGCTCCATATACTCGCGAATGTCGGCCCGCCGGCGCTGGATGAGATGGCGGGCCACCTCGCGGCGGTGCTTCTCGTTGGCCTCGCCGGTCAGGTCGGCGGGCAGGCGGTCGAACTCCGGCCGCAGCAGGGCCAGCAGCGAACGGAAAGCGCCTTCGTCGCCGCTGTGGGGCGTGGCCGTCACCAGGAGCAAGTGGCGGGTGGGGTCATCAGACAGGGCGCGGACGAGCTGGTGGCGCAGGTGGCGGCCGCTGCGACGGTCTTTGGCAAAGGCGACGCCGTGGGCTTCGTCGACGATGACCAGTTCCGGGCAGGCGCGGATGAAGTCGTCGCGCCGGCGCGAGGACTTGATGTACTCGGTGGAGACGATGACGAAGGGGTAGAGATCAAACAGGGATTGGCCGACGGCCGTATGCCGTTCCAGGCGGCCGACGGTGCTGGACAGAACCAGCTCGGCCTGAATGTTGAACTTGTCGGCCAGCTCCTTCTGCCACTGCTCGGCCAGGTGGGGCGGGCAGAGGACGGCCAGCCGGCGCACCTCGCCCCGGTCGAGCAGTTCGCGGGCCACCAGCCCGGCCTCAACCGTCTTGCCGATGCCGACGTCGTCGGCGATGAGCAGGCGCACCGGGTCGAGCTGCAGGGCCATCAGCAGCGGCGCCAACTGGTACGGCCGCGGCTCCACGTTTAGCCGGGCGAAGGAGCGAAACGGCCCGGCGCTGGAGCGAAAGCCCAGCCGGACGGCATCGCGCAGCAGCCGGCCGGAGCGGAAGTCGCCGACGCGGGCCGGGTCGGGATAGTCGAACGTCGCCGGGCCGATGTCGCCGGCTTCCAGGGCGACATGGATGCCGGCGATCTCCTGATCCGTGCCGCCCAGCGGGCGCAGGATGAGGAAGTCGTCCGTAGACTCAGGCAGGACAACCCATTCCCGGCCGCGCGCCTTCACCAGAGAACCGACAGCGTACTGCATAGGTCACTCACTCGCCTGGCCGAAGATATAGGCGTAATCGGCGCAAATCCTGGCCCATTCGGCGCGCTGGTCGTAGCGAAAGCGCAGCACCGTCAGGCTCAGGTCGCCCTCCAGGCAATCGGTGATGCGCGCGTCGTTGCGCCGGGCCAGGTCGGTGTCGTGGTCGGGGCCATCGACGTAGATGGCCACGCCGCGCCGGCTGTAGAAGAAATCGGGGCGCGTCTGGCAGCCTTCGATAAGCTCCTGGGCCGCGTCGGGCAGGTTCAGCCGGCGCTCGATGAGAAAGTCCAGCCACTCCCGTTCCAGGCTGCTCTCGCAGGCGGCCTTGAGCTGCGCCAGGAGCGCGTCCCGCTCCAGCCGGGTGGGGCTGGCGGCCACCGCGCCGTTGGCGACCGCCAGGAGGAGATCGCGGATCAGGTGGCGGTCGAGCAGGGCATGATCGGGCTGATTGGTGTAGCTCATCAGGCAGTCGTAGCAGGCCGACTCACAATCCTCGCGGCCGCGCGGGGCGCGGCGCTTATCTTCGCCGCTGGCGGGGTCGAAGTGGCACAGTTCCAGCGCCTGGTGGGCGACCCGGCGGATGGCCTCCGGTTCGCTGACCAGGCGGCGGAGGACGCCGGCCCCGCCTTCGGCCGATTCATATAGCAGAATGGCCGTCCGTTCCTTCGCGTCCGGCAGCGGCTCGACGGCCAGTTCGTTGTCTTCCAGCTGGTAGAGCACCTGGATGGCGTTCTTCAGCGCCGGTTGGAGCGAGGCCATCACCGCCGGCTGGTTCTCGAAGTACTCCTCGAACTTGAGGATGAGGCAGTTGCGGCGATCCTCGACGAAGGGGATGACACGCCTGGTTCGGGCGCTCATCGGGTCGTCGGCGTCGGCCTCCGGCTCGTCCTCATTCTTCTCCCAGTAGCCGCGCTCAATGTCCAACACGAAGCCCGGCGGCTTATCCGGGCCGCTGCGTTTCCAGCCCATGTTGATGCGCCAGATCGTCGCCGCGCTGCCATAGGTCATGGTCAGCAAGCGCCGGCCGTCGCCATCGGCCACCGTGGCCACGGCGAAGTCGGGCCGGCCGTCCCGCTCGGCATAGCGCACGCTGGTCTGCAACCGGTAGCCCATGCGCACCCGTTCTTCCTCGTCGCTGCTGATGCGGTCGCGGCGTCGCGTGGACACGTTTTGCATGCGCAGCAGCGCCGTCAGCGGGCCGGGCAACGGCGCGCCACAGTTGTCACAAAGCTCCGGGTCCACTTCGTCCGACAGGGGGTGAAGATAGCCGCAGGCCGCGCACACCTTGGCCCGGGTCGTCAGCAGATCGCTGTCCCCCGAGGGTAGGATGACTTTGTTGATGACGTGGCGCGAGCCTTCATGGTAGATGACGCTGCGCGGGCCGAATTCGGAGATGGCCAGGAACCGGGGGCGGGAGAGGTATTCGCCTTCCTGGTCGCGGCCGCGGCCGCGCCGCCCCTCGATGTAGGCCGAAAGGGGCAGGCGGGGGAAGTTGTAGCCGGGCAGGAAGCCCTCGGCGGCGAAGTAGCGATAGCTGTAGAAGTCGGAGTAGCTCTGCTCGTTGGCGTTGAGCAGCAGGTTGAGCTGGGCTTCGGCTTCGGCGCGCAGCCTTGTGGCCTGCTGCTTTTCACTGGCCGCGCTATTGGGGCTGGCCGCCACTCGGTCCTGTTTGCTGCGCGTCGCCCACGCGGAGAGATAGAGGCCGCGCCAGCGGTCGCAGGCGTCGTCCAGCCGGTCGGCGGCCTGGATGATGACCTGGCGCAGCCAATCGTCGCTATACCAGGCCGCCGCGCGCAACTGGCCGTCGATGCTGCTGAGGACCCGGCCGGCGCGGCGTTGGGCATTGTCGCGGGCGGCGGGCGAGTCGAGGGCGGCCCGCAGTTCGGGGCGGATGGGCAAGCCGGCCGGCTCTTCGGGAATGTCGAGCAGGTCGCGCAAGGAGTTGCCCAATTGGAAGCCCGTCGCCCGGCCGACCTCGGCCAGCCACACGGCGTGGACGTGGGCGCGAAGCAGGTCTTCATTTGTCAGATCGAGCCGCGGCGGGCGGACGGCGCCGGCCACCATGTCCGACGGCCGCTTGAAGAAGTACTGGTCGTGGGGGCTGCCGGAGGCGCAATAGGTGTAGACCAGCGCCGGCTGGCCGCTGCGGCCGGCCCGGCCGCTGCGCTGGGCGTAGTTGGCCGGGGTAGGGGGGACGTTGCGCATGTTGACCGCGTTCAGTTGGGCAATGTCAACGCCCAGTTCCATCGTCGGCGAACAGAACAGCAGCGGCAACTCTGCCTGGCGAAACTCCTTCTCGCGCTCTTCGCGGATGTCGCCGGGCACTTGCGCGGTGTGCTCTCTGGCTCTGATGCCCTTCAGGTCGAGGGCGACGGAGTTGTAGAAGTTGATGAAGAAGGGATTCGGCGCGGCGGCCTGCGTCTCGTCGGGCAGGCGGGGCACGCGGATGGGATCGTGGTAGGCGTGCGTGCCGTCCCCCGCTCGCCAGACCATCAGGGCGGCGTTGAGCTGATAGCCCGGCACGTCCGCCTCGCCGCGCGGTTCCTCGACGCGCTCCAGAGGCCCATCGGCGGCCAACACCGCGAACAGATCGCCAATGATGAGCCGGCTTTGTTCCAGGGTCAGCCTGCTGCCGCTGTCACGGAAGGCGCGGCGCACGAAGCTGCCAAAGCCGCTGCGCTCGGAGATGGGCAGATATTCGCCGCTGTTTCGCCCCCGCAGCCGGGCCGGGCCGGGAATGGCGACGTAGCTGTGGGTCAGGCGCTCCGTCTCGTCGATGGCCCAGGGCGCGACCAGAAGTAGCGGGCTGCGCTGTTTCAGACCTTCCTGGTAGTTTGGATCGAGGTAGATCACCTTGATGGCCAGGCCGCGCCGGATGACGTCGAGCAAGACCCTGCTGACGTGCCGGCGCTGTGCGGGCGTGGCCGCCGCCAGCCGCTCATGTCGCCCGGCCCAGACCGTCTCATCGGCGCAAATCTCTTCCAGGTCGAGATAGTCGATGCGGAGCAGGTCGCACTGTTCCAGATTGGGGGCATTGATGCGCCAGCCGCGCCGCAAATCATGGTAGACGCGGTAGCCCAGCACGTCGCGCAGGGCCTCATTGGCCAGCCTGGCCTTCGAGCGCCCACCATCAGGCTCCGCCACGAACTGCTCGGCCACCAATGCCAGCGCGTCAAAGACACTCTGGGCCAGATGATCGTGCCGGATGCCGCTCGCCCCGGCGGCCTGCACGGCTTTGTAGAGGGCGGCGCGCACGAGGCCCACTTCGACGAAATCGTTGAAGTGCCCGGCCTGTAGCGAGGCGTCCTGGCGGTTGTCGGTGAAGCTGAGCAGCTTGCGCGCTTCTTTGTCCAGCGTGTCGTCCCGTCGCAGCGCGCGCAAGACGGAAAGGCCCAGGACGGTGGTGGCCGTGCTTCGCCCCTCCAGCGACAGGGTGGCCAGTTTGCTCACGTCCGACATGCGCCCGGCGTAGGCCACGCCGCAATTCAGGCAGAAGGCGAACGGCGCGCGGATGAACTGGAAAGCGAGGCCGTCGGCCGAATTCACACCCAGGGGCGTGACGCTGACAGGCACGGGCAGCTTGGGACGATGACCGGATTGGACACGCCAGCCACTCGGACTGGTCTTGCTGCTTTCCAGCCAGTCTTCCGGTACGCGGTTGTCGGCAATGGCCGTTTGGAGGTCGGCCGGCCAGCGATTGTCGCCGTTGCCGTTATAGTAGAGGTAGCCCGCTTCGGCGTCCTCGTCGGCGGCGCTTTCGCGCAGGGCGCGGGGCGCGAAGCCGGCTTCGGCCGCGGGCCGGCCGGTCAGGCGCGTCACACTGTAATACTCCTGCCCGCACTCGCGGCAGAAGCAGACCGGAAACAGCAGCCGTTGGCGGTCGCCGGGCACGTAGGCGCCGGCGTTGAGGGTGATGTATCGCTCGGCCGGGGCATCCAGGGAGGCGAAGACGGTGTCGCCGCGGCTGAGGAACTGGTGCAGGCGGAAGGCAAAGACCGGCGCGTTCACTTCGGGCTGTTTGATCTGATAGCCGGCCAGCAGCGTTTGGCGGATCGCGGCGTCGCAGGCGTCCAGGGCGACCCCGGTCAGATTGTGGAGCCGCCGCGCCGCGCCCTCGTCCCCGGCAATGCTGATCGGCTCGGCCCGTTTGAGACGGCCGCTCCCCGCTTCCTCCTGGAGGCCGAAGGTGTTCTCGATCCAGATGGCCAGCGGGTCAGCGATAAAGGCGTCGTACGCCTGGGGCGGCTCCTGCGCCGCGTTTCTTACCCGCTTGGTCAGCCGGGTCTTGAACGCGGCGTCGGTCGCGTCCTGGGGGGTGGTCAGCCGGCGCAGGGTTTCGCCGATGACGCGCGCGGGGGCCACGGCTGTGCCGAACAGTTCCGAGGCCACGGCGGCGATCTCCACCTGCTGTTCGGCGAAGGAACCGCCGCCGGTCAGGGTGGCCGAGGTGCCGACGCAGCGCAGGTTCGGGTTCTGGGCCACCTCGCGGACGCGCCTGATGAGCATGGCCACGTCGGCCCCCTGGCGGCCGCGATAGGTATGGAGTTCATCGAGGACGAGGAACCGCAGCCCCTGCATCGCGTCTATCAGCCGGCGCTCTCGTGGCCGGGTGAGCATCAACTCCAGCATGACGTAGTTGGTCAGCAGGATGTCGGGCGGGTTCTGGATGATCTCATCCCGCTCCGGGTCACTCTCCTGGCCGGTGTAGCGGCGATAGGTAACCGGCGGCCGGTCGAAGCCCTGCTTGAGGAACTTGTCCAGCTCATTCATCTGGCTGTTGGCCAGGGCATTCATGGGGTAGACGATGACCACCTGAACGCCGTTGCCGCTGCCCCGGCGCAAGATGTGATTCACGATGGGCACGATGTAGGCCAGGCTCTTGCCGGAGCCGGTGCCGGTGGTCAGGATGTAGCTATCCTCCGTTTGGGCGCCGACCGCGGCCGCCTCGGCTTGATGGCGGTAGAGCCGCATGGGCTGGCCGGAGCCATCGGCGGCCTTATCCAGCCGGAAGATCCGCTCGGTCAGCGGATGGAGCAGCCCTTCGGCGACCATCTGCGAGATCCAGGGGCCGGCCTCGAAGCCGGGGTTGAGTTGCACCAGCGGATTGGGCCACAGGGCGCCGCTGGCAAGCTCTTCGTCCACTTTGGCGCGAATGCGGGCATCGCGAATATTGATGAAACTCTTGCTGTAGCTGGTGTAGTCAGCGATCAGCTGGTGACGCAGATCGAAAACGTCCATCGATTTCTCCGCTTACGATTTTGAGTACGCTACTATAGCAGTTTCTGGGGGCCAACCACTAGAAGCCCCTTCTTGCTCGCCGCGCTGCGAGTTGGGGTAGGGGGGCGGGGCGGGGGAGCTAACTTCCAGCGGCGGATAGTTCGATTAATCTACATTTTAGTCATACAATACTCTATCGTTAGCCGGCTATCATGGAAGCGGCAGGGTTCCTACCCATGTTCCCCTTCCGGCTCAAACCACCGTCTGATCAGCTCAACCCGAAAGCGGTAACCAACGTCGGCGCGTTCGATAATACCTTGCTGTTCCAGGCGCGATAGAGCGGCGGCGGTTTCACCGCTGGTTAGGCCCGCCGTCCCAGCCACCAACTCGGCCGCGGTCGCGCCCGCGCCTTCACCCATGCGGGCTAAGGCGTGCAGCAACTCCTTTCCACGCGCGCTGACCTGGTTCCACTGAATGTCGGCAAAGAACATACTGCCGACCTCCAGCGCGCTGCCGGCGGCCGTCTCCACGTCCTCGACCGAAGCCAGCCGCCGCACGTCCGGCTTCTGTTCGTTCTTCAGCGCCACCACCTCGCCGCACAGCAGTTGCAGCAGGAACGGATGGCACTGTGTCAAGTCCAGCACCCGCCGCGACGCCGCCGGCTCATAGGCCAGCGCGAAATCCTTCACCGGGTGTTCGACTAACTGCCGCGCCTCGTCCTCGCGCAAGTAGCCAATGTGGACGACCTGGGCATTGATGAAATAGCCGGCCCAACGCTCGAACTCCTGCAACGGATGTGAGCCGGCTAACAGCACCTTGAAGCGCGGCCGGTGCTGGATGAGGTGGCGCAGGCTGCCCAACACGGCTGCCTCGCTCAGCCGCCCGTCAACCAGCGCCGCGTCCAGCGCCTCAAACTCATCCAGCATCAGCAGTACCGTCTCGACGCCGGCGGCCAGAATGGCGCGCTCCACCTCGTCGAGCCACTCGTCAAACGCCGTCAGCGGGTCAGCGGCGAACATTGCCCGCGACTGGAAAGGCAGCCGAATGCCGCGCAACTCCTCGGCCGAACGCACCATCGCCCGGGCGACGTTGTAGAAGAAGCCGGCCAGATCGCTGGCGTAGCTGACGTGCCCCTGCAAGTCCACAAAAAGCGGCAAGGTCGTGTAGGGCAGCAGCCGGCCCAGATTGTTCAGCAGCGACGTTTTGCCCATGCGCCGCTGGCCATAGAGCAGCAGCGGCGGCCGTCGCCGGTCGAGCAGCAGGCTTTCAATGCGCCGGCTGATGTCTGTCCGGCCGACGAACACCTCTTGCTGAGCAGTCAGGGGCACGCCGATGACGTAGGGGTTGTCAATCTCCTGGCGGCGTTCAACAGCCAGCGTCAGCTCGCGGATGTGGGCGGTCAGCAGTTCGCGCCAGCCGGCGACCACGGAGCCGAAGCGCTGGGCATAGGGTTCGGCGCTGCGCGTCAACTCGCGCTGGATGCCGTCCAGCCGGTCGGCAATGGCCTCCAGGGCCAGACGGCCGTTGTAGGCGCTGCGCTGCTGGAGCGCCGCGGCTACGTCCTGGCTGACGCGGCTGAGGCTGCGGAGCAAGGCGCTGGCCGGGCCTTCCAGCTGACCCGCGCCCAGATAACTGCCCATCTGGGCTATCTCTTCCACCGATTGGGTGTGTTCCAGGTGGCGAGCGTCAATTTCTATCTGCGCCGCTTGGGCTGCGGCGCGCTGGTGGCCGGCGCTCAACTGATCAACGCTGCGCCGACCCTCTTCCGGATGGCGTTCCAGGACCAGAACGAGATGATCGGCCAGGCCAACCAACGGCCAGCGCTGTTGCTCGTCCCAGAAGGCCGCGTGCCAGCGCAGCAGACTGCCCGGCGCGCCGTCGCGGGTCAGCTCTCGCCGATAAAGCAGAGTGTGCCAGCCGGCCAGCAACGGATAGGTCAGCAGCGGCCGCCACCAGCCCAGCGTCAGCAGCGTAACCCCGATGAGCACCCCGGCCACGAGATTGGGCGCGGCGCTATAAGGGGCCAGGGCGATCTGGGCGAGAGGATGAAGCGCCAGACTGGTTAGAAAACCGGCCACCGCTCCGGCCCACGCCCCGGCGATGCGTTCGGCGATGACGAACGGCAGGGTGTAGAGGATCAAAAAGGACGACAGCGCGACAATCAGGAATGCCGTCAGCAGTTGCCGGCCGCCGATGAGATCGTTGTAGACGACGTCGCGCATCACCAGCCACTCCAGGCTGCCGATGAGCACACCGGCGGCGACGGCCAGGGCCAGCGCCCGCCGCCAGCGGCGCGTGCGCAGGCCGAGGGCGACGCCGGCGATAAGCGCCGGCATCAGCCCCGTCAGCACCGCCACCGTGCCCGCGCCAATGATCCGCTGTTGCCAGACGAGAGTCACGCCCGCCGGCACGCCCAGCACGATGAGCAGGCCGATGGTGCTGATCAGCAGGCCGATGACCAGGCCGCCCAGCCGCCGCGCCGGGTTCGCGTCGCGGCCCGGCTCCTCGACCGTGGTCAGGGCGAAGCCGGCCACCCCGGCGATGGCTCCCACCATCACCCCCATGCCCGGCGAGAGAACGAGATCGTACAACAGCGCATCGGGCCGAGCCAGAATCGTCGTGGCGCTGGCCGCGGCCACGACGCCCGCCAACCCACCGGCGGCCAGGCTGACGATGCCGCCGATGAACAGAGCCACCAGCAGGCCAATGACCAGGGCCACAGCCGCGCCGCCGCCGATGGGCCCCCGCAGCGCCATCACCCCCAGCACAGCCAGCCAGGCCAGCAGCGGCCAACCGAGCAGCCATTGCCCCGTCAATCGCTGCCAGGCCGGGTCGGCCCAGAAGGCGCGGCCGGTCTCAGCCAGGCAGAAGTAGGGCGACAAGTTGGCGTCGAAAGCGCGGACTTTGGCCCGCCAGGCGGACGGGCGAAACAGAAGCCAACCGAGCAGGCGCAGACTCTCCACCGGGCTCACTCCACGATCAGGTCGTCGCCCAACGTCCGGCGCAACTGGCGCACGGCCTGGCTTGCCGCGTCGGCCGGGGTTAGCTGCCCCCGTTGCGTTTCCCAGGCGTAGTTCGCCAGGATAGTTTCATAATTCATGACGTCATGGTCTATATAACTTGGCCACGTCTTCAGGTTGTCGAGCAGCAACTCGATCCCGCCGGGATAACCGCTCAGCATTCGGCGTTGCGCGTCGGGCGAGAGGGCCAGCGTGCTGAACAGGCCGGAGTCGGGCAGCGCGGCGACGTGGATGGCCGGGGTCATGGCCTGGGCCAGCAAGGCGCAGGCTTCGTCCTGGAGCCGGCGTCCCGTGGCCGCTTCATTCAAGATAACGAAGTAACCGGCATGGGCGGCCAGTGTCCCCGGCTGGCCGGCCACGGCTGAAGGAAAGGGGGCCAGGCCAACGTCATCTGCATCCAACGCCGGCTGCCCCGGCATCGTTTCGCCGCCGCTACGGGCGGCAACGACCAGCCACTTCCGCCAGTCATGAAGCTTGCCATACCAGAACAGGGCGCGACCGTGGCCGATGGCGTCATTCCAGAGCAGCCGCGAACTCCAATTGTTCTGCGAACCGTCCAGCAGAAACGGCGCGATGATATCCTCAGCCGGCAACTCCCGGCGAAACGCATACGCGGCGGCCAATGCGTCCTCGTCAATGACCAGCCGGCCTTGCTCCGCGTCGTAGACCCGCCCGCCAAAGGCGACGTAATAGTCGCCGATGCGCGTGCTGGTGGACGGCCGTTGCATGAAGCCAAAGCCCGGCCGCACCACCCCGGCGGCGACGGCCGCCGCCGCCGTATCGCGCAGATCAAGCAGAGTAAAATCGCCGGCGATGATGCGCGCCGGCAGTTCGTCAATCGCCGTCTCCGACCACCCCAGGGCGCGCAGGCGCGACTTGCTGAAATAGAGCAAGTCAGGATTGAATATCACCGGCACGCCCCACGTCTCGCCGCGGCCGGCGGCCACGGACCAGGCCGCGGGTAGGATGCCGTCGAAGGCCGAATGCTGGGCGCGGCAGACGTTCAGCGGCTCCAGCACACCGGCCTGGACCAATCGCGCCAGTTCCGCGGGTGTGCCGACGTAGGCAATGTCCGGCGCGCCTCCGGCGGCGGCCTCGCTCAGCAAGTGGTCGTAGAAGGTGGTTTCGAGGATGTCATAGGCGGCGACGTTCACGCTCATGGGCCGGTGGTCGGAGGTCTGGACGGCGTCCAGAAGCATGTCGCCTTGCCACGGGCCTTGCAGGGTAATGGCGTACCAGGCGCTTAACTCCGGCCCGCGGCCGGCGGGTGCGCTGGCTTGCCGGGAGGCGACGACAACTTCGGAGGGCGTTGTGTCGCAGCCGGGCAACAGCGCCAGCCAGGCTAGCGCGACAGCCCAGGCCAACGCCCTACATCTTCGGCGCGCCATCGAGCAGGTAGCGATAGCGCCCGATCTGCGCCAGCCCATCCGCCTTCCAGCCGTCACCGCTCACCTCCTCCTCCAGCGCCGCCAGCCGCGTCTGGCACAGCTGTTGCAGCAGAATGGGCCAGCCCTGACTGTGGGCCAATATCCACTCGCTGTCGTCCGGAGCAAACGGCCGCGGCGATACGGCGATCAGCGCCCGGGCCTCCTCGCTCGTCAGCGGCCCCAGGCGCACCGAAGTGAACAGGTTGAAGAAGGGCGACGTTTTGCCAAAGCCGGCGGCCAGCGTCTGCAAATCGTCCAGCGCCGCAATGGCAAAGGCCAGCATGCCACGGGTGACGCTGGTGGCCAGGGCGCGCATGCTGCGCCAGAAGTCACCGTCGTAATCCGCCAGTTCCAATGCCGCGCCCAGTTCGTCGAGCATGATGATCGTCGGCGCAGGCAGGCCGTTGCTCATCCTCTCGGTAAAGCTCTCCAGCGTACACGGCTCGTGGGCCGGCAGGTCCAGCTCAGCCAACAGGTAACGCAACAGGTTGTTGCGCCGGTTCCAACGGGGGTCGAAGAAGTCTATGTAGATCCAGCGATAGCGAGTGGCATCCGGCAGCCAGTCGCGGCGCTGGTTGGGACGCAGGTGATGGGTGGGGGTGGCATTGATCGTCCGGAGATAATGCAGCAGCGACGTGCGCCCGCTGCGGCGCGGGCCAATGATGGCCACGTTGTGCAGCGGCGAGTGGCGCCACCAGGCGAAAATCCGACCGCACTCTCGTTCGCGGCCAAAGAACTGCGCCGGTTCGGTAATCGGGTGGTGGGCCACGAACGGAGCCAGCGCCCGCGTCGCTACTAACGGCAGCGGCTGCGGCCCGTTCGACTGGAATAGGGTTTCCAGCAGTTGCTCCGGCCGTGTGTGCCCCCCGGTGCGCAAGAACTGCTCACAGGTGCGCCGGTTGAGTCCGCCGCGTTGTGCCAGTTGCGCCGCCAGTTGCTCTAGCAGGCGCGTGTCGGCCGGCACGTTGCCCTTGCGCCAGTAGCCGATAGTCGCCGCCCCGCCTGTCTCGCGCCCCAAGGCATGGGCTATCTCGTCTTGAATCGTTTCGATCTTCTTTCGCTCTTTGGCTTTGATCAGGTGGATAGCCTGAGTCAGCCAATAAGCAAATTGGTCCGGTGAAGGCGCCATAAAATGTCGGCCGAGCTTCCTGGACTGGAATCGAAGTAGACAGCCACGGCTTCCGCCTCTGGAAGCTGGGACGATGCCAGGAGGCACTTGAGTCAAAGCCAGCGGAGGCTACGCTGGCCACCTATCGCGACAACTAAGTCAAAATTATAGCCCCGGCCCGGACGGCAACGCAAATAAATAGAGAGAGTCGCGCCGATGGCAAGCCTCGCCAAACTTTCGGAAAAGCTTCCAGAAAAAGACTGAAAATTGGAAGTGTCGCTGACCGCTTCTGGAATCACTCTGGTGCTACTGTTCTTTGTATTCCGGCTGGCCAACGCCGGTCGTTTATCCCGTAAGTCGAGCCAGGTGTGGCGGCCATCGCCCAGAGGCGATGGTCTATCTAGTTGATGAGGAGAGTGATTCGATGGGCGATCTGATTGAAGTGGATTTCGAGAAGTTGGGCCAGGTGCACAAGAAGTTCACGGAGCGGGCCGAGGCGTTTGCCAACACCCTGCGCGACGTGCGCGACAAGCTGGCACCGCTGCAGAAAGACGGCTGGAAGGGCGACGCGGCCGATGCGTTCTTCAAGGAGATGAACGACATCGTCCTGCCCTCTTCCAACCGGCTGCACAAGGCCTTCACCGAGGCCGCGGCGACAACCAAACGTGTCGGCGACACGGCCAATAAGGCCGAGCAAGACGCCGTCAACGCCTTCAAACTGGGCTAAGGGAGAACCGAAGATGGCAAACGACATCATCAAGCTGAATTACATCCAGGCGCGGGCCATGGCTACCAGCATGAAGAAAGGCGCCAAGCAGATAGAGTCCAGCATCAACGAGATGAACAGGATCATGACCCTGTTGCAGGGCGGCGGCCTGCGCGGCGAGGCGGGCGAGGCCTTCATTGACGGCATCCGCGGCGCGCTCATCCCCAACATGCAGCGCTTGCAACAGAAGTACATCGAGGTGCAACTCGATATCCTGAAGAACATCGAACTGAACATTCAGGCCGACCGCAAGTCGCGCGACGCGATGCGTAACTAGCCGCCACGGGCAAGGAGAACATCATGGGACTTTTCGATTCGTTCAATCCTTTGATCAAGATCGCCAAGCAGGTGGTCAAAGGTGTCCAGGCGGGCATCATGCAGCAGGTCAACATCGTGGATACGGCCGTCAAGACCCCGGTTAATGCCATGATCGGCCAGGTAGTCGGCGGCGTCTGGAAGGGCGAGGGCGCCGACGCCTTCGTGGAAGTCTGCAAGAACCTGGTCTTGCCCGAAGCCGAGAGCATCATGTCTACCGGTCGCACCATGAGCGGCGGCATCGGCCAGGCGCTCGATATCATGGAACGGGCCGACAAGCAGGCCACCGGCTTTCTTACCGACCTGACCGGCAGCTACTTTAAGGTGATTTATCGGGGCTAGTAGGCTGGTGGGCGCGCCGGCGCCCCCTCAGACAACACAACAAGCGAGGAATAGATGGCCAAGACAGAAACATTCATGAACGTGCCCGCCGTCAAGAAGATGGGCACTACGTTCGGTGACATCGGTGGCGCGCTGGACGGCGTCAGCAAGGTGATGCAACTGTTGCTTAATACATTGCGGGCGACGGCCTTCGTCGGGATGTTCGGCGGCTGGGCGTTGCAGTCTTATCTGGAGCAGGTCAAGCCGGTTGTGGATCGGCTGGCCAAGCAGTGCAAGGAACTCGGCCGCGACCTGGCTTTCTCCGCCCAGGCCTATGAGCGGGGCGACGCTGAGGGGAGGACGCGCTTCTATTAGACAGAGTTCCGGCCGGCCGACCGCGGACCAACCGTCCAGCATTCGAGAGGCTTCTTTGGCGCGACGAGACTAGGCCTTTGGCTCGCACTCGTCGCGCCCACCATGTTTGGAGTACGGTGGAAGCGGGAACGACTATGAGGCGATACGCGCATGCACTTCGTTTTCTTGGCCTGCTGGGGGCAATCGGCCTGGCCTGCTGGCTGGCGGCCGGGCCAGGTGGCGCGGCCCCAGCCCAGGCCCAGGCCGGCACGCCCGTCAAGCTGGAGATAGTCGCCATCGACACGGCACGCTTCCCGGAGACGGTCGTCACCGTTAGTGCGGTGGACGCCACCGGCCGGCCCGTGCGCGGCCTGACCGACTTCCAGCTGTTGGAAAACGATCAACCCGTCGCCGCCCTGGATGTGGCCGAAATCGAGACGACTCCGCCCGTGTCGGTTCTGGTGTTGGTCGATCAGGGCTATCTGTCCGTCGTGCGCTATCGCCGCTGGTACGACGATCCCCCCACCCTGAGAGGAGTGCTCCAGGCTGTGGGCGATGGCACGCTGAGCGAAACGGACACGGTTTGCCTGGCCGTCGGACGCGCCGACAGTGGCACAAACAGACGCCAGCAGACCCAATTCCCTCTCGAATGCGACCCTTACTCCCCCATTGACTACGAACAACGCGTTGCCGAACTGGACATTGATTTGGCGCTTCAATTCCCCAGCGGCGATCCCCAGGCAGATGTCAGTGGTGTGCGCACCGCGCCTTTGTTCGAGGATGCCTTGGCCGCCCTGACCGGCCAACCGAACCCGGTCATCGTCTTCCTGGCGGCCTACATCACCGCGTCGCCGGGGACACAAGGCCCCAACCCATCACAGACCACGGCTGACCTGCTGGCCCAGGCGGCCGTCGCCGCCGGCGTGCGCGTCTTCGTCTTGCAGGCCGCCGGCAACACGCTGTCCACCAACCCGGCCGAACTGCAAGAGCCGATGATCAGCCTGGCCGGCCAGACCGGCGGCGAATACGTCGAGTTGGATAATTCCCGCGATTATGTCAACGACGCCCGCGCCGCCTTCGCCGCCATTCGCCAACCCGACTTCGCCTACACCCTGACCTACCGCAGCGCCGACGGCACGCCCGGCGAGCGGCGGCTGTCCGTCGCCCCGGCCGGGCAGCCGGATCTGGCCGTAGAGCAGGCTGTCAGCCTGCTCGTCGCCCCGCCAACGGCCGACGAAACCGCCCTGGCCATCGGCCCGGTGCTGGACGGCCAGCGTCAGATTCGCGTGCCTATCGCCTGGCGCGACGATTTTCCGCCGCGGGCCATTCGCGCCGTCATGATCAACGGCGCGCCCGTCAAGGCGTTTGACTTTGCTGATGGCGTGCTGAGCTTTACCATCGACGAGGCGATTAGCGGCGATCTACGCCTGGTCATCGAAGACGAGTTGGGCCAAACGGCGCAGATTGCCGGCCAGATCGCCACACCGCCCCCGCCCACGCCAACGCCCGTCCCGCCGGTCACCCCGACCCCGGTCGTGGTCGTCGAACCGGTTGAAAGCAGCAACAGCCCCTGGCCGTGGCTGGCGCTGGCGCTGTTGGGCATCGCTGTGGTGGCCGCAGCGGCCTATCTGGGCACGCGGCGCGGCACGCTGACCCGCGTGAAACAGGGTATCGGCGAGGGCGCGCGCCGCATCGCCACCATTGGCACGGCGCGCGAGGAGAAGCAGGCCTTGGCCTATCTGCTGGTGCTGGCCGGGCGCGAGAACCTGATCGGGCAAAACGTGCCGCTATACAACGAGATCACGACTATCGGCCGCGATCCACAACTGACCGACATCCAACTCTACGACGTCAGCGAAATCAGTTCCATCAGCGGCCAACACTGTACCATCCAGGTTGATCACGGCCTCTTCCTGCTCATTGACAACAACTCCTCCAACGGCACCTACGTCAACGGTGAGGCGCTGACCCCCGACCTACCCCACCAGCTGCAGAATGGCGACGAGATCGTGCTGGGTGATAAGGCGCGGCATGGGGCGCAACTGCGCTTCGAGATCAGCCGGCGCGCCCTCAACCGCTTTGCCCACACCGTCACCGATGGCGAGTGGCAGGGCGGCGAGCGCAGCGGCACAGCCACCACCCCCGGCCCAACGCGCGACCTCGACCGCCTGGACGACCACTGGTCGGACGGCGAAGACCTCGTAGAGCCGCCGGTGAGCGACGGCCAGGCGGAGTAACCAATGGCCTTGCCAACCGGCCAATTCATCGAACCCTATCGTATCGAGGCGGTGCTGTCGGAGGGGGGTATGTCAGACATCTACCTAGCCAGTGCCCAGGAACGCCGCTACCACAAGATCGCCGTCAAATGCAGCAAGGATGGGCGCTCGGAGTTCCAGGATGCGCTGCGGCGTGAGGTAGATAATCTGAAGGCGTTGCGCCACCCCGGCGTCGTGCGTATCTACCCCTTGCGGCTTAGCCGTGAGCGCGTCGTCTACCATGCTCGCGCCGACAAAGCCCCCAGCCAGCCGTGGTACTTCGCTATGGAGCACATCGCCGGCGGCGGGCTGGACAACCACATCACCCGTCTGGCCCACCTGTCGATTGCCTGGCGCACCGAGTTGTTCTATCAAATGCTCGTGGTCGTTAATTTTCTCCACCGCTCCGGCTTTACGCATTGTGATTTGAAGCCGGAAAATGTATTACTGCGCGAAAACCCGCGTATGGATCGGCTGCCACAGCCGGTATTAGTAGACTTCGGCAGCGCCTCGCCCATTGGCCGCCGCCGTAACTTGACCCACACCCCCCACTACGCTCCGCCCGAAGTCATCCGCGCTGCCACCGCCCCCCAGAACCGCGAATTGCGCGCCCCGGAGATGATCCCGCCCGACAAGGCCGACATCTGGGCTTTGGGGGCCATCTACTACGAGTTGCTGACCGGGGCGCCTCTCATTGCGGCAACGACCTATGGCGAGGCAGCGGAGGCTGTACTGGCCCGCAAATGGGACGGCGTTACCACTCGCCGAGCCGACGTTCATCCGTCTCTGGCACGCCTGGTGGAGCGCATGTTGCAGATCAACCCCTATGACCGCCCCACGGTGGACGACATCATCGTCGAAGTGGAAGAACGGATCGCCACAATCGCGCCGCCGCGCATCCCAACCCTATCATGACCAAGCTTGTGACGGGCCTCGCCTTCGACATCGGGCAGCGCGACATCTACGAGGATCGCGTGACTGTCCGGCGCATCACCACCCGCAGCCAGTTGGACATCACCGTGGCCCTGGTAGCCGACGGTGTCGGTGGGGCCAATCGCGGCGAGCGGGCGGCGCAACTGGCAGTGGATGTGGCCCTACACTACCTGGAGAACGGCTCCACGGCCCAAGACGTACCCCGCCTGCTCGATGAAGCCTTCACGGCCGCCAATCAGGCTGTGTTGGACGAGCGTGAGGCGACGATGGGCGCGTCCACGACACTGGCCGTCGCCGTCGTCCACCAGGATCGCCTCTTCGTGGCCAACACCGGCGACAGCCGCATCTACCTCTGCCGCGACCGGACACTGACCCAGTTGACCATTGATCACAACTTCGCCAATGTTATCCCCTGGACAGGCACGATGTCGGCCGCCGCGGCAGCCATCAACCCGCGCGCAGCCGTGCTCATGCACTATCTGGGCCAGCGCGCCCAACCCCACGTGGACCACGGCTTCTATGGCGATGCCCAGTCCCCCAACGGCGCGCAGCCCACAACCAACCCACGCGCAGCCCACGAGCGTGGCATGGCTGGGCTGCCCTTGCGGCCGGGCGACGCGGTACTCGTCTGTTCCGATGGGTTGGTGAAACCGGCCCCCAGCGCGCCGGCCTATGTTTCGGCCGACGAAATAGCCCGCGTGCTGGACACGCAGGTAGGCGACCGGGCGGCGCGCAGCCTAGTGTCCTTCGCCCTGGGGCGCGACGCTGACGACAACGTCTCCGTCGGCCTGATCCAATGGCCGGGGCGCCGGTCGCTTCGTCGTCCGCTGCTGGCGTTCCTGGCGCTGGCCTTGCTGATAGGCGTGGCGGCGCTGTTGTTGTGGCGCGCCTTCGACGGACAGCGACAGGCGTTGGAAGGGCAGCTGGCGGCGCAGCAGACACAGGCCACACAGGAAGTGGCCGCGGCGGCCACGGCCAGAGCGGCCGAACAGGCCACGGGCACGGCCACGACCACCAGCGGTCAGGCCACGGCCGAAGCCCTGACCGCGGCCACGGCCACGGCCGAGGGACAGCTCGCAGCTACCCGTCAATTAGAAGCGGCTAGAGTCACGGCCGCCGCGGCCGTCGCCGTCACGGCGACGGAGCAGGCGGCACAGTGCGCGCTGGCCGGCAACTATAGCTACGAAGTGCGCCGGGTGACGCTGGTCCCGGAGACGATCCGCTATACCACCGGCAATCGCCTGTCCCAGCCCTACGTTATCTCCGTGCGCTGGCTGATCACCAACACCGGCGTCTGTCCGCTGGTCGTGCAGGCCGTCTATCGCGCCACGGGTGCGGGTGGCGAATCGCTGCCGGTGGCGTTCGAGCGCGAGGGGGCCGTGCTGGCGGCGCTGCCCTCCGGCGAGAGCGCCGAACTAGTGGTCGCACTGGGCGAAATTGCCAATGTTGACGAGTTGGCGGCCTGGCGTGACCTCTATCGCTCCGGCACGGTGCGCTGGGAGCCGGTCATCGCCCCGGTGGGCGAAGCCAGCGCCTTCCGCCCCATCGCTCAGCCCTTGCTGCCGCTCAACAGCGCCGCGCAGCGAGAGTGGATCATCATCACTGAGCCGACGCCCACAGCGACCCGGCCGCCGACAATAACGCCCACGCCGCCCACCGCCACCGACGTTCCACCACCCAGCGCCGAAGAGGATACCCCTTCCCCGCCGGCGACCCTTACACCCGTGCCGTGAGAGTGAGGCAAGCATGACAAAGCTCATCGTCCAGCACGCGCGACGCGGGTGGCTGTGGCTGCTGTTGTTGCTGACGGCCGCGCCTCTGGCGGCCCAGGTGACAACCCAAGATGCGCCTCCCCATCACGCGCGCATCAACGCCATTGTGCCCGCCGCCGCCGACCCGGCCAGCGGTGGCCTGCCCCTGACCATCTACTTTGTTGTCGCCGACGAGAGCGGCCGGGCGCTGCCGCGTCCGCCATTGGTCGAGGATGGCGCGATGGTGCTGGTGAACGGCCGCCCTTTTCCGGCCACGCTGGCTCCCTACACCGGCGACAGCTATATCACTCTGCTGACGGACACCACCCAGAGTATGAGCGGCCACATGCCGGCCATTCTGAGCGCCTTCCTGAACCTGTTCGAGCGCAAACCGGCCAACGTGTTGTTAGCCCTCAGCGGCTTCGACGTGGCGAACACGACCGTGAGCGACTTCACAGCCGATACGACAGCCCTAAGAGAAGCCGCGCGCGGGCTGACGACGACCGAACAGCGGCTCTCGTGCCCCTTCGACGCCGCCTACGATGCCATCAACGCCGCTTCCCTCGCTGAGGTTCTGCAAGCCTCGCCGCAGGTTATGCGCGCGGTGGTTCTACTGAGCGATGGCATCAACAGCGACCGCTGCACCTATCGCAGCGACCGCGACCTCGACGGCCTGATCGAACTGGCCACCGACAAGCGCATCAGCTTCTACACCATCCTCTTCGGCACGGCTGCCCCGGATGACAACGTACGGCTGGAGCAACTGGCGGCCAATACCGGCGGCGCGTCCTATCGCTTCAGCGACGCCGAGCAGCTCAGCGAGCATCTGAACGCTATTGCCGCCGGTCTGAACACACAACAGCAGGCCCAAGCTATCGTCTTCACCGACACCCAGAGTCCTGTCTCGGTCAATCTGGAGTTGCGCGCCCGCGGCCAGGGAAACGAGACGACGCCGTTGCGATCTACCTCGACCGACTTCACACCGCCGGGCGTCTTCCGGGCGGCTGTTAAACAACTCTATCTGGAGGACAGTGTCGCCTACTTGCCCCAAACCCACGACCTGGCCGTCGTTCTGCGCGGCGCGAACCTGAGCGGCGGCGACCGGGTGCGGCTGCACATCTACGACAACGAGGCGGGTACCATCGTTCCCGGAACCGAGAAAGCCATCGTCTGGGAGGCGGGACAGGAGCGACGCGAGGAGATTCTACCGGCTGAGGGACTGGTTAGCGGGCGCGAGTACTTCATTCGTGTCTTTAGCGAGGATGTGCCTATGCCGGCCGAGGCCGAAGCCGGCGCGCCACTGAGCGAGCGACACTATACCCACGGCGAAATTGCGCCCCCGCCGTCGTTCGACCTCAGCCTGCGCCGGCCGCGGCCAGAGACGGGCCAACTGGAGCTTGACCTACTCGGCGTTGTCGTGCCGACCGAGGGGCGCACGAGCTACCGCTTCAAAGTGGCCATTGACGGGACGCCGGTGTACCCGACGGCGGTCCTGAGTGAACAAACGCTGACCAGCGCCGCCGCGCCGTTGATCATTCCCTACTATCCGGATGAGGAAGCAAACGGCGATCGCCGGAGTGTTGAAGCCGTTATCACGGTCTGGTTGACATGGCCCGACGGTCGGCAAAGTCAGGCGACCTACGAAGCCCGGCTGCCGCTGCCGTTGCGCGCGAGCTGGACAAAACGGCTGGCGGGCACATTGCGCGCCAATCCACTGATTGTCGGGCTTATCCTGATCA
Organism: Promineifilum sp.; assembly: GCA_019695075.1. GTDB lineage: Bacteria > Chloroflexota > Anaerolineae > Promineifilales > Promineifilaceae > Promineifilum. The sequence goes on from JAIBAS010000633.1 coordinate 21,781, forward strand.
TCCTGGGCTTCGCGCTGTTCTACCTGCTGGCCTTGCGGCGCATGAACCGGCTGAACCCGGCGACGACCTGGCGGCCCGTGCGGTCACTAACCCGGACGCCCGACGCACCGCCGGGCGACGTTGCCGCGGCCGGCTCGGCGACACCTGAGCCGGCTATCGTCGCCTCATCCGCCGCGCCACGCCCGGGCCTGCCGCCGCTGTCGTCCCATCCGCCATTGGCCGCCACCTTGCGCGTCCTCCGCGCGCCCGACAGTGACCGCGAAGGGGAAATCGTCGTCGTCAACCGCTTCCCCTTTCGCATCGGCCGCGAGGGTTGCGAATTGACCATCGGCGACGGCCGCACCTCGCGCCATCACGCCTCTATCCAGCAGATTGGTGACCAACTGGTCATCATTGACAAGAGCAGCAAGAACGGAACCTATCTCAACGACGCGACCGACCCGCTGACGCCGGGCATGCGTTGGCCGATGCGGGATGGCGACCGCATCCGCATTGGCTCAACCATTGACCTGCATCTAGCCACCCACCCAACTGGCGACGCCGTACCAGCCGGCAAGCCCACCGGCCCCTAGCGAGGAGTCTATGGCCATCGAACGTGCCTACATCGAGCGTCCGCCACGCATCCAGCCTGAACTGCCCCGGCGTGAAGTGGACATCCCCACGCCGCCGGCCATTGACCGTAGCGGCGTCGGCGAACTGATCCAAATGGCTCTGCCGCTGCTAACCGTCGTGGGCTTCGTCATGGTGGCGGTGCTGGGGAGCAGCGGCGCGTCGCCGCTCATGGTTGTGCCCATGTCGCTGACCGTTCTGGCGGCCACCGGTTACTCCTTCTACAGCTTCCGTCGCGAACGCCGACAGCGCGAGGCCGAGCACGCCGCCTACGTCGAGCAATTGACAGCCATGCGCCGCGACATGGTTGCCGCCCATCGCGCCCAGCGACAATTCTATCGGTATACCTTTCCCGACGCGGCGGCCACGCTGAACATTGTCGCTGACACCGCTCGCCCGCCGGCCGTCCGCGCCGCCGAAACACGCGCCGGAACCCGCCTGTGGGAACGCCGCCCCGATGACGACGACTTCGCCACCCTGCGGCTGGGCATCGGCACGCGCCCCTCGACGGTGATCTACAAACCGCCGCGTGTCGAGGGCATCACTACCTCCCTGCTGGACGAGGCATTGCGGCTGGCCGAAGACTCGCGTTTCCTGAGCGAGACGCCGATCACCATTCCCCTGCGCCGGTTGCCGTCGGCTGGCGACGAGACGGACGCGTCGGAAGCGCCCGACGACCAGCCGCCCAACCCCGAAGGCGAAGACCTGCTCCCGCCCCAGACAATCCACGCTCTGGGCATCACCGGTGACCCGGCCGATGTTTACGCCGGGGTCTATGCCCTGCTGGCCCAGTATTGCACCTTCCACGCCCCCCATGACGCCCGCCTTCTCGTGTTGGCCGCCAATAGCGATCCGTGGGAGTGGGTCGAAGACCTACCCCACGCCCAGCCCGACGACGTGGGCGACGCGCTGTGCTTCCTCGACCGACTGGGGCCGTCGGCGGCCGACGCGACCGACGACGCCTCCGGCCTGGCCGTCTATCTGGAGGGGCTGCGACGGCGGCTGGTGCAGCGCAAGTTGCGACTGAATGACACCGACCGCGACGCACAGGACGATCCGACGCGCCCCTTCCTGCTACTGGTGGTCGACTTGCTGGCCGAGTTTGACCCCGGCTCACCGCTGGCCGACGTGGAGACCGACGCTTCGCTGGCTATCTTGCAGCAAGACGGCCCGGCCCTGGGTGCGGCGGTCATCTTCCTGACGCGCGACCGGCGGGCCGTGCCTGGCAGTTGCGTCGGTGTGGTCGAGATGGCCGCTGACGAGTCGCAGCGACGCATTTTCCGCTATGCCGAGATCGGCCTGAACAGCCTGCGCTACGTGGGCGCGGCCGACGCTGTACTGTCGCTAGAAGCGCTGTTAACCTACACCGACACCATTCGCCGTTGGGACGTGCGCCGGGCAGAGAACACTAACATCACCAAAGTCGTACCCTTCCTGGAAATGCTGCGCGAGACCAGCCTACGCTCGCTGCGCGACAGCGCCCAAGGCTACTGGGAGCGCAGCACCCAACCGGAGCGCGCCCAGCCGTTGCGCGTCAAGGTCGGTTATATGTCGGGTAACAAGCCGCGCACGCTCGTCCTCTCGGCCAAGCACGACGGCGTGCATGGCATGATCGCCGGCAGCACCGGCTCGGGCAAGTCGGAACTGCTCATCTCGCTCATCGCCGCGCTGGCCGCCACCTATGACCCGTCTATGCTCAACTTCGTCCTGGTGGACTATAAGGGCGGTGGGGCGTTCAAGGAGTTCGAGGCCCTGCCCCACTGCGTGGACGTCATCACCAACCTGCAGCGGGCGGGCGTGTCGCGTATGTTCACGGCTGTCAACGCCGAGATGCGCCGCCGCCAGCGGCTCAACGTCTCCACCGACACCAAAGACATCCTGGAGTACCACCGCCGCGGGTTCCACCTGACGGGCGAGCCATACCCCTATCTGTTCATCATCATTGACGAGTTCGCCGAGATGATAGCCGGCAACGCCCAGTTCAAGGCCGAGTTGGAGATGATCACCCGCTTGGGGCGGGCACAGGGCGTTTCGCTGGTGCTGGCCGCGCAACGGCCGACAGGCATCACCGACCAAATGCGGGCCAACATCAAGTTCCGCATCTGTCTCCGCGTGGAGACAACGGGTGAGAGCCGCGAGATGTTGCGCCGCGCCGACGCCGCCTATCTGCCCGGCAACCTGCCCGGCCGCGGCTACCTCCAGGTGGGCAACGACGAGATCGAGCTAATCCAGGCTGCCTATAGCGGCGACCCCTACTTAGACCCTGCCCTGCCTGGCGAGCGCGCCGTGCTGTGGCCGGAGCGCCACCCCGAAGAGAGCCGCGTTATTGCCCAGGAGCCGGAGCCGCCCAAAATCTATCAGGCCGCGGTGCAGATGATCGCCGAACTGGCGGTCGTCGAGGGGTGCGAGCCGCAGCGCGCGCCCTGGCCCAATCCGCTGCCGGCCACCTTGGCGCTAACCGAGCCGTTACGGCAGACGGAGTACCTACGTCGGACGGAACTGATCTCCCAGGGGCAGCCTTGGGTAGAACCAATCGTCTTGCAGCCTTTTCTGGCCGGCTGGCTGGGCGGCCAATCCGGCTGGTCAGGCATCAACTGGCGCAACTACGCCATGCGGCCGGTGGTCGGCCTGGTGGATAACCCCTACGAGGCGCAACAAACGCCACTGCTCGTCAATTTTCGTCGCGGCCACGCCGCCGTGTTCGGTGGGTCGGGCTGGGGCAAGAGCGTCCTGCTGCGCACGCTCATCGTCAGCCTGGCGGCCAACCACTCCCCTGGCGAGGTGCACGTCTACATCCTCGACATGGGCGGGCGCAACCTGGCCCTGTTGGAGCGCCTTCCCCACGTTGGCGCGGTCATTAGTCCCGACAGCGACGGCTTCGAGGAGCGCGTGGCCTATCTGCTGCGCGAGCTAACCTATTTGGTGGAAGCGCGGCAGACGGCGCTGAGCCTGGCCGGGGTCGAAGACCTCTACCAGTACAACAGCCGCGACGCAGCCGGCGCCCCGCCGCTGCCCGCCGTTCTCGTAGCGATAGACAACTTCGCCGAGTTCGTGGAGGCGTTTGGCGAGACGCGAGACAACGTCGAGAGCGCACTGGATAAGCTGATTGACCTGGCGCGGCAGGGGCGGCCCTATGGCATCCACCTGGTCGTCACAGCCAAGACGACTGGCGAGATACCCGGCGCGCTGCTGAACCTGTGCACCGAGCGGCTGACCCTGCGCCAGAGCGACCCGGCCGAGTATCGCGCCATCCTCAGCGCGGCAGCTCCGGAACTGGACGATCTGGAGGGCCGCGGCGCATTGCGCGAGGATTCCCAATCGTTGGCCTTCCAAGCAGCACTGCTGGTTACCCCGGACGAAGATGCCAGCGGTGTCAACGCTGACCTGCGCGCCATCCGCCGGCTGGCCGAAGCGATGACCGGCGTGTGGCAGGGGGACGGGCCAATGACCATCGGCGCGCTGCCCAAGTCGGTGTCCTTTCCACAGATGGAGGGGCTGGAATTGGGGCCGAACCTGGACGAGCGGCTGCGCCAACACCTGGCCGACAACTGGGCCAACAGTGTCACCGCCGAGCGCGCCGACTGGCTGTCGGCGACGCTGGGCATCGTGGCCGGCAACAAGCCGCGCACGTTGCGCTTCTCGGCCACGCAGGACGGCGTCCATGGCATGATCGCCGGCGGCACCGGCTCGGGCAAGTCGGAGATGCTTATGTCGCTCATTGTCAGCATGGCCCTGCGCTATGACCCAACGGTGCTCAACTTCGTCCTGGTGGATTATAAGGGCGGCGGAGCGTTCAAGCCGTTCGAGACGCTGCCCCACTGTGTGGACATGATCACCAACCTCAATAGCGCCGGCGTCCGGCGCATGTTCGTGGCCATCCGCGCCGAAATGGAGCGCCGCCAGCAGTTGAACGCTGTGTCGGGGGCCAAGGATATCGTTGACTACCGGCGCAAGGGGTATCACCTGACACGCGAGCCATATCCCTTTCTGTTCCTCATTATTGACGAGTACGCCGAGATGATTGCCGACCAGGCCGAATTCAAGGAGGAGCTAGATCGCATCACCCGCTTGGGCCGTGCCCTGGGTGTCTCGCTCATCCTGGCCTCGCAGAAGCCGACCGGTGTCAGTGACCAGATGCGCGTCAACATCAAGTTCCGGCTATGCCTGCGCGTCGAGGGCGTGGACACCAGCCGCGAGATGCTGCGCCGCTCCGACGCCGCCTTTTTGCCTGACGGCCAGCCGGGCCGCGGCTATCTCCAGGTTGGCGCGGAAAATCTGGAGCTGATCCAGGTCGCCTACACCGGCGAGAACGTCCGCGCCGCCGATGGGCAGGTGCAGCCGTTCTACACCCTGACAGTCGAGGCGGCGCGCGCGCTGACCGCCGGCCGCCAGCCGGGTGACCTGCCGCGCTGCCCCTGGCCGCCTTTCCTGCCCGACGGCCGCGCCCACACCCTGGCCCTGCCCGACGCGCTGGACGGTCATTACCTGTCCGACGTAGCGCGCCAACAACTGGCCGCCGGCGCGGATGCCAGCCACGGCCCGGCCCTCGCTCCAGCCGTCAACGACTGGCTGGCAGGCCAGGGCGCATGGCAGCCCCTTGATTGGCAAGAGCAAGCGCTGCGGCCAGTCATCGGCCTGGCGGACAATCCCTATCGGGCAGAGCATCTGCCGCTCATACTCGACCTGGCCCACGGCCACGCGGTCATCTTTGGCGCGTCAGGCATGGGCAAGACGGTCGCCCTGCGTAGCTTGCTCATTAGCCTGGCCGTCAGCCATGCACCGTCCGATCTCAATATGCTGATCGTTGACCTGGGCGGGCAGCAACTGCGGCCGTTGCGCGACCTGCCGCACGTCGGCTCGCTCATCCTGCCCGACGAGGCCGGCTTCGAGGAGCGCATCCAGTTCCTCGTGCGCGAGCTGCATCTGCTCGTCGAAAGCCGCCGCCGCATCCTGGGCGAGGCGGGTGTAGCCGACCTAGCCCAGTACAACGCTCTGCCTGATGGACGACGGCTGCCCGCCCTGTTGGTCGCGATTGACAACTTTGCCGAGTTTCTGGAGTCGTTTGCCGGGCGTGTGGCCGAGCCGGAGGAACTGATAGCCGACTTCATCACCCTGGTGCGGCAGGCGCGGGCCTCGGGACTGCACTTCGTCATCACCGCCGGCGACCCCAATCACGTGCCGGCCAAGCTGCTGAACCTCTTTACCGAGCGGCTGCTGCTGACCGTAAACGGCGAGGTGGACTTCCGCGGCCTGCTGGGCAGTAGTGTGTTTCCCTTGCCCAATATCCCCGGACGCGGCTATCTGAACGCCGACGAACGCCCGCTGGAGTGCCAGGTGGCCTTGCCGCTGCCGCCGACAGGCCCGGCCGGGCTGGCCCAGCTGGTCACCGCACTGCAGGCCGGGCGCTGGGCCGGACCGGAGCCTCTGCAAATCGAGGCCCTGCCGCGGGCCTGCGCCTACAAACCGCTGTTGACGCGCGTCATGGCCCTCGACGCGGGTCGGCCGTTTGTCGGGGAGTTGCGCCGGGCCATGCGCCAACGGTGGCACGAGAGCGTCCATCCGCCAGAGCAAGCGGCGTGGCTGTCGGCCACCATTGGCGTGGCCGCCGGCAACAAGCCACGGCCGATGACCTTCTCAGCCAAAGCCGACGGCGTGCACGGCATTGTCGCCGGCGGCACGGGCTCCGGCAAGTCGGAACTGCTGACGACGCTCATCGCCGGCATGGCCCTCGACTATGATCCCAGCGTGCTCAACTTCGTGTTAGTCGATTACAAGGGCGGTGGCGCGTTCGTCCCGTTCAAGAAACTGCCCCACTGTGTGGACATCATCACCAATCTGAACCAGGCTGCGGTGACGCGCATGTTCACCGCCATCAATGCTGAGATGAAGCGCCGCCAGTCGCTCAACGCCGCTACGGGAACGAAGGACATCGTGGATTACCGCAACCGGGGGCTGCACCTGACCCACGAGCCATACCCGCACCTGTTCATCATCATTGATGAATACGCCGAGATGATCACCGACAACCGCGACTTCCTTGTCGAATTGGAGCGCATCACTCGCGTCGGCCGGTCGCTGGGCGTGTCGCTCATCCTGGCCTCGCAGCGGCCAACGGGCGTGACCGACCAGATGCGCTCCAACATCAAGTTTCGCATCTGCCTACGGGTGGAGAGCATCGAAGAGAGCCGCGAACTGTTGCGTAAGCCCGACGCGGCCCTGTTGCCCAACGGCGTGCCCGGCCGCGGCTATTTGCAGGTGGGTAACGACGAACTGAACCTGATCCAGGTCGCTTATACCGGTGACGCTATACCCGAAGAGCAGCAGCCGGATGACGCCGAACCGCCCAAGTTGTATGAGGTCATCGTGCGCATGGCCCAGGAGGCGGCTGCCGCGCCCGACGCGCCTCCCCGTCGCCCTCGCCCGTGGCCCGATTTTCTACCAACCGATTTGACACTGGAAGACGTTATTTCGGCCGACTACATGCCCGACGGGGTCGCCGGCGGGCACTTCGCGCTTAGTCCGCCGCTCGTCGCCTGGCTCGACGGGGGTGGGGTGTGGCCGGCAGTTGATTGGCGGACGGCGACGACGGTCGTGCTGGGCGTTGTGGACGATCCCCAGCTGGCCCGCCAACTACCGCTGACCCTGTCGCTCGACCGCGACCACCACTTCATCTTCGGCGGCTCCGGCTATGGCAAAACCTCTTTCCTGCGGGCGCTGGTGGTGCAACTGGCCGTCTCCCTGCCGCCGGACGCCCTGCACGTCTACGTGCTCGATCTGGGCGGGCGTAGCTTCGGCAGCCTGCGACAGCTGCCCCACCTAGGCGACATCATCATGCCCGACGACGAAGCCTATGAGGAGCGGCTCAACCGTCTAATGGAGCGGCTGGAGGAAGAGTTGCAGGTGCGCAAGGTAGCCTTCAGCGCAGTTGACGCCGCCACCCTGGCCGATTACAATGCCGCCCGCCCCGCCGAAACCCTGCCGGCCATCCTGGTGCTCATTGATAATTTCGCTGAACTAAAAGAGAACTTCGGCGAACTGATTGATGAACGGCTGACGCCCCTGTTGCGGTCGGGGCGAACCTATGGGCTGTACTTCGTCGTCACCGCCGCTGACCTGGGCGGCATTCCCAGTCGCGTCCTGAACCTGTTCGGCCAGCGTCTAACCTTTTCGCTGGCCGACAGCAGCAGCTACCTGGATGTGGTTGGGCGTGGCGCGCCGGCCATCGGCGATACGCCGGGCCGGGGGCTGGCCCGCGTGGACGGCCGGCCACTGGCCTTCCAGGCTGCACTGCCGGTGCGCGCCGACGAGGAGAGCGCGGCCTACCCCTCGGCCTCCTCCCCCTCCTCCGTCCACCACTGAGGATCGACCTCGCCGTCGTTGACGTGGCGGGGGCCGAAGGCGAGTGCCTCGAGCCCGTCGGGGC
>JAIBAS010000456.1 GCA_019695075.1 Promineifilum sp.
AACGCATCACGATCAACTGGCAGTTCTCGATTGAGGTTTGTCGTCAGAAGCTGAATTCGCGCTATTCAGTTGTTAACGAGGCCAATTCCAAATTCATGGAAGTGCCGATTATTTAAGTTACAGTGTACTCAGTGGCTAAGGCAAGTAGAGAGCTGGCAAAAGTGCGAATATCTTCTCCAGTTCGGAAACGCTTCATATCTTACTAATTTCCTCTCTATGGCACACCAAACAGACCCAGCGGCCGCCCGGCCGCTGGGTCTGCGAGATCGTTAGTCGATTGCCAAAAGCGAGCAGGGACAGCTACGCCGCCACCGCCTCAAACCGCCCCGCCGCCTGCCGCAGCGCCTCGGCCCGCTCGGTGCTCTCCCACGGCGCTTCGATGTCGTCGCGACCGAAGTGGCCATAGGCCGCCGTGGCCCGATAGATGGGCCGGCGCAGCTTCAGGTCGCGGATGATCGCTCCCGGCCGCAGGTCGAAGTGCTCGTTGATCAGCTCGACGAGCTGGTCGCTGGTGTAGGGGCTGGTGCCGAACGTCTCGACGTTGACGCTCAACGGGTGGGCCACGCCGATGGCGTAAGCCACCTGCACCTCGCAGCGGCGAGCCAGCCCGGCGGCGACAAGATTCTTGGCCACCCAGCGGGCAGCGTAGGCGGCGCTGCGGTCGACCTTCGTCGGGTCCTTGCCGCTGAACGCGCCGCCGCCATGACGGCCCATGCCGCCGTAGGTATCGACGATGATCTTGCGGCCGGTCACGCCCGCGTCGCCCATTGGCCCGCCGACGACGAAGCGGCCGGTCGGGTTGACGTAGATGCACAGGTCGTCGCCGCTGTAGTCCGACGGCTTGCGCGGGTTGACGACGATGCGCCGGTTCTCGCCCACGAGGTTCTTGGGCAGCACGGGCATGATCACGTGCTTGATGATCTCCTGCTGGATGGTGTCGTTGTCCACGTCGGGAGCGTGCTGCGTGCTCACCAGGACGGTGTTGACGCGGCGCGGCTCGCCGTAGTTGTACTCGACCGTCACCTGGGCCTTGCCGTCGGGGCGCACCCAGGGCAGCGTGCCGTCGCGCCGCACTTCGGCCAGGCGGCGGGTCAGGCGGTGGGCCAGGTAGATGGGCAGGGGCATGAGCACGTCCGTCTCGTCGCAGGCGAAGCCGAACATCATGCCCTGGTCGCCCGCGCCAATGGCATCCACCTCGGCGTCGCTGTCGCCGTTCTGGCGCACTTCCAGGGCCTGATTGACGCCCTGGGCGATGTCGGGGCTTTGCGCGGCAATGGCGGCCAGCACGCCGCAGGTGTTGCCGTCGAAGCCCTTGCTGCCGTCGTCGAAGCCGATGTCGTTGACCACCTGGCGCACCAGCTTGTCGAAATCGACGAAGGCCGACGTGGTGATCTCGCCGAGGATCATCACGTAGCCGGTCTTGACCGCCGTCTCGCAGGCCACGCGGGCATAGGGGTCCTTCGCCAGCAGGGCGTCGAGGACGGCGTCGCTAATCTGATCGCACATCTTGTCCGGATGCCCTTCCGTCACCGATTCGGAGGTGAAGAGCACGTGCGGTGAAGCCATAAAACTCGTTGTCATTTAGAATCGTTCCTCCACATAGACTTGGGACCAGGCCCCCGTTAACGAAAAGCGCCTCTTGAGCAGGTCAAGAGGCGCAGCGTTGTCGTTCACTTCTACCTCTTATCTTCCAGCTTTCGCTGCCGGAGTTAGCACCTTTCCTTGCGGCGGTTGCTGCAGTGTCATCGGGCCGGTTCCCTCGACTGCTCTCGATAAGCTGTTTGGAAATCTTCTCAACCAATCAACTATAGCCGCGGCGATCCATTTGTCAAGAGCGTAGCGCACCTGTCTTACAACGCCGATTAAGACCCCCTACTCCCACTTCTCCGGCGGCTCCGGCATGCCCAGGATGTGGTAGCCGGCATCGACGTAAACGACCTCGCCGGTGACGCCGCTGCCCAGATCGCTGCACAGCCATAGCGCCGTCTTGGCCACTTCGTCCTGGTCGATGTTGCGGCGCAACGGCGCGCGCTCGCCGACGTAGCCCAGCATCTTGCGGAAGCCGGCAATGCCCGCCGCGGCCAGCGTCTTGATCGGCCCGGCGGAGATGGCGTTGACGCGGATGTTCTCCGGGCCGAGATCGGCGGCCAGATAGCGCGTGCTGGCCTCCAGCGCCGCCTTGGCCACGCCCATGACGTTGTAGTGGGGCACGACCTTCTCCGCGCCATAGTAGGTCAGCGTCAACAGATTGCCGCCGTCGCGCATCAGCGGGCGCGCCCGCTGGGCCAGAGCGATGAAGCTATAGGCGCTAATGTCCATCGCTATACGAAAACCCTCGCGCGTCGTGTCGTAGAACCGCCCCTCCAACTCCGACGACGGCGCATAGGCCACGGCATGGACGAGAATGTCCAGCCCGCCAAAGTGCTCGGCCGCCCGCGCAAAGACCGCGTCGATCTCCGCATCCACGGTCACGTCGCACTTCTCCACGAACGTGCAGCCGATCTCGGCCGCCAGCGGCATGACCCGCTTCTCCAACTGGGGGATGCCATAGCTCAGCCCGATCTCCGCCCCCTCCCGCTGAAACGCCTGGGTGATGGCCCAGGCGATGGAATTCTTGTTGGCCACGCCGAAAATCAGCGCCTTCTTACCCGTCAATAAGCCCATTCTCTTTGCTCCTTGTTCGCTCGTCGCCCGCTCCCGGCGGCCCGCCGTGCCCGGCGACGATTGCAAATAGAATAACCCGCCGCCCGCGGCAAAGGTGCGCCCATCAGACGTTGGCGCATTTGTGACCTGTGGATACAATGCGCCTCATGGACAAGCCCGTTCCCCCCACCCCCACCCGCGCCCGCTCCGCCGTTTTCGTCACCTTCTTTGCCCTGACGCTATCCATTGTACTTGCCTGGCGCTATGGCAGCGTCTGGCTGCGGCGCATCCTCGTCTATCTGTCCCAGGCCGCCTGGGCGCGCCGGCTGGTCAGCAGCTGGGGCATCGCCTGGCGCGTGGCCTCGCGCTTCGTGGCCGGCGTCGACCGCGAGGCGGCCATCAGCGCCACGCGCGACCTGAACGCGCGCGGCATCCTGGTCACCCTCGACTACCTCGGCGAGAGCTGCACCCACGAGGGCGAAGCGCTGCAAGCCCGCGAGGAAATCCTGCGCCTGCTGGGCGACATCGACGCCAACCAGTTGCGCGCCAACGTGTCCCTCAAGCCGACGCAACTGGGGCTGAAGATCGACCGCGACCTGGCCCTAGCCAACATCTGCGCGCTGGTGGAACGGGCCAAGACGGTGGGCAACTTCGTCCGCATCGACATGGAAGACAGCCCCACCGTGGACACAACGCTGGGCATCTATCGCCAACTGCGCCACGAGGCCGGTCTCGACAACGTCGGCGTCGTCATCCAGGCCTATCTCTATCGCAGCGAGGCCGACATCGAGCAGCTCATCGAGGAGGGCGTGCGCGTGCGCCTGTGCAAGGGGGCCTACGCCGAGCCGGCCGAGGTCGCCTTCCCGCGCAAGGCTGACGTGGACGCCAACTACCTCAACCTGGCCCGCCTGTTGCTGAGCCGCCACGCCGCCGAGAAGGGCGTCTACCCCGCCTTCGCCACCCACGACGCGACCATCATCGAGGACATCAAAGCCTATACCCGCAGCCATAACATCCCCGCCGACGCCTACGAGTTCCAGATGCTCCACGGCATCCGCCGCGACTTGCAGGAGCAGCTTGTCGACGAGGGCCATCGCGTGCGCGTCTACGTTCCCTACGGCACGGCCTGGTACCCCTACTTTGTCCGTCGCCTGGCGGAGCGCCCGGCCAATCTGTGGTTCTTCGTCAGCAACTACTTCCGCTCCTGAGCCGCGCCATGCCGACCTTCACCGAGGCCACGACCATTCCCGGCGTCTTGCTGGTCGAACTGCGTTCCTTCGCCGACGAGCGCGGGCGCTTCATGGAGACCTTTCGCAAGGAGTGGTTCCCGCAACGCGCCTGGGGCAGCACCCAGTCGAACCGCTCCGATTCGCGCGCGGGCGTACTGCGCGGGCTGCACTATCACTTCGACCAGGTGGATTACTGGTACGTCGCCGCCGGGCGCATTCGCGTCGGCCTGGCCGATCTGCGCCGCTCATCGCCCGTCTTTCGCTGCGCAACGACCATCGAACTGGACGCGGCCGACAACCGTGGCCTCTACATCCCCAACGGCGTGGCCCACGGCTTCCTGGCCCTGACCGATGTGACTCTCTTCTACATCGTCGATAACTACTACGACGGCGGGCGCGACGAGTTCGGCCTGGCCTGGGACGACCCGGACGTGGCCGTGCCCTGGCAGCCGCCGGCCCCGCCGGTGCTCTCCGGCCGCGACGCGGCCAACCCGCGCTTTCGCGCCATCCCGTTTGAGTCGCTGCCGCAGTAGCGAATCTAGCCGCCGAAGAGGCGCTGCCAGAGCGGCGGCCCCAGAATGAGCAGGCCGATGATCACCGCGCCGATTGCGCCGACGAGCACAGTTGCCGCGGCCACGTCCTTGGCCGCCTTGGCCAGGGGGTGATAGTCCGGCTGGACGAGATCGACGACCGCTTCCAGGGCGGTGTTGGCGAACTCGCCCATCCATACGGCCGTCGTCGTCAGCACCAGCACGGCCCACTCCAGCCGCGAGATGCCCAGCCAGAACGCCAGGGCGAAGACGAGCACGCTGACCACGGCGTGAATCCAGGTGTTGTGCTGCGTACGCAGGACGTACCACCAGCCCTCGAAGGCATAGCGGAAGCTGAGCGCCCGGCCGCGCAACACGTCGCGCCCGCGGTCACTCAGCGTCATGGTCAGCCCCAGCTGGCTGGTCATCCTCGGCCGAATGGTCATCCTCAGTCGGCTGGATGCCCTCCAGGCCCAGTTGGCGCAGCACGGCGGCCTGCTCGGCCCACATCGCCGCCCTGGTCTCCGCGTCGAGGTGGTCATAGCCCAGCAGGTGCAGCACGCCGTGAACGGCCAGCAGTTGCAACTCGGCCACGGTCGGGTGGCCCTTGGCCGCGGCCTGGCGCTCGGCCTGGTCGCAGGAGATGGCGATGTCGCCCAGGTAGCCGGCGGCGTCGCCGGGCTGCGGCTCGCCGGCCGGGAAGCTGAGCACGTCGGTGGCCCAGTCCTCGCCCCGGTAGTGCCGGTTGAGCTGGCGCACGGTGTCGTCGTCGCTCAGTAAGATCGTCAGCCCGGCCCCATCGGGCGCGGCGCGGTGGGCCAGGGCCTCGTGAGCCGCCTGGGCCACGGCGCGGGCCAGCGCCGGCGGCTGGCGGCGGGTGCTCTGGACATCAATGGTGTAGGCCATACGTCTACTCGTGGCCCTGGGCGGGCCTAGCTGGATTTGACTGTCTGCCGGCCGCGCGGCAGCGCTTCGGGCCGCGCCGGTTCGGGCAGGCTCAGCGAGGGTGTGGGCAGGTTCAACTCCGGCAGATTCTCGACCGTCAGCAGCTCGTTGCCCGGATACTGCACGCGCACGTGGAAGCGCCCCTTGAGCGTCTCGATGAACGACAGGCGCAACTGCTCGATGTCGTTCAGGCTTAGCCCGGAGCGGTTGAGCTGCCCTTCCAGCACGTCATCCTCGATGATGGTGTTGATCAGCTTCTCAATGGCCCGCTCGGTGTTGGGGCGCACGGCCGTGGAAGTCGCGTCAATGGCGTCGGCCAACATGACGATGGCCGCCTCGCGCGAGGTAGGGCGTGGGCCGGGATAGCGAAAACCATCGGGATCGACGACGACGCCCTCGCCGGCCGCCTCCTGGGCCTTGCGGTAGAAGCTGCGCGTGACCCGCTCGCCGTGGTGCTGGGCGATGATGTCCTGGATACGAAACGGCAGACGATAGCGGCGGGCCAGTTCCAAACCGTCGGCCACGTGGCTGATAACGATCCGGGCGCTGGTGTGCGGATCAAGAGAGGCGTGGGGGTCCATGCCCTCCTGATTCTCGACGAAGTAGGGCGGGCGCACCATCTTGCCGACGTCGTGGTAGAACGCGCCGACGCGCACGAGAGTGCTGTTGGCGTTGATGCGCTCGGCCGCCTGTTCGGCCAGATTGGCGACCATGATGCTGTGGTGGTACGTTCCCGGCGCGCGGCGCAGCAGTTCGCGCAGCAATGGATGATCGAGCCGCGACAGGTCCTGCAATTGCAGGATAGTGACGATGCCGAAGAGGCCGCCGAGCACGTACAGCCCGGCCAGCGTCAGACCGGACGATAGCAGGCCGTTGCCCAGCGCATAGGCCGACGGCAGCAGCAAGGCCCGCGGCGGCGCGTCCTCCAGCAGCCAAAAGAGGACGACGACCGTCATGTGGCCCAGGGCCGCCAGCAACCCGGCGCGGAAAAAGGCCGAGATGCGCTGCGCGTCGCGCAACGTCAGCACGCTGACCAGGCCGCCCATGGCCAGGTAGATGGCCCGCTCCAGCGAGCTTGGCCCGGCGAAAGTGACAAGCCCGGCCATCAGCATCGTGACCAGGATGGCAAAGCGTGTGTCATAGACGACGGCCAGCAGCAACGACAGCGCCGTCAGCGGATACCAGTAGGCCAGCGTGTCGTTGCCGACCATAAGCTTGGCCACGGCGGTGAAAATGAGCAGCAGGCCGCCGATGACGGCCAGGTAGCGGCCGTTGGGGAACTGCGTCCGCTGGAAGCGCGCCCAGTAGACAGCAATGAGCGAGGTCGTTAGCAACGAAGCCACGGCCATGCTGGCCGTGTGCCGCCAGTTGGCGTCTGTGCGCAGCAGGCCCAGCTCGTTGAGCAGCTCGTAGTCGGCCGGCGTGACGATCTCCCCGGCGCGAACGATGCGCTGGTTGCGGGCCACGCTGCGCGTCACCGGTTGCACGGCCGCGGCCGCCTCATTCCGCAGGGCGGCCGTGGCCTCCTCGTCGGGGAAGACGGTCGCGATAATGAACTGGTAGGCCAGTTCGGTGACGACGCTGGTCTGCAAGGGCGACAACTCCAGGCTGGCCAGCCGCCGCGCCGTGCGCTGATAGTCGGCCAGTTGCGCCGGGCGAATTTCCTCGCGCATCAGTTCTTCGATGATGGCCAGCACATCGGCCTTGACCTTCTCGTAATCGGGCTGGCTCAGGCTCAGCAGGCCTTCGGCCACCTCCTCGCTGATGGTCAGCCCCTTGGCGGCGCGCAGGTAGCCCATGCGCCGGTCGGTGGTGGCGCTGGAGTCGGCGCGCACCGTCTCGACGAAGGCGAAGAAGTTGCGCGCCAGGCCCAATTGAGCACGGCCGATGGCCAGGTCGAGCGGTGTATAGACGTCGGCGACCGCGCGGGTGGCCTGGTCACGCGCCTGCCCGGTCAACAGATCGCTGGTGAAGGTCAGCGCGCGCGGAGCGAAGATGTCATTGGGAGCCGGGCGGTCAACGGCAACATCGACCTGGCGCTCGCCGGGCAAGTCATAGGCGAGAATGAGCGTCATGCCCAGGGCGACGGTGACGAAGAAGAGCGGCAGGGCATAACGCCGCACCCATAACCGGAAGTGATCGACCTGCTCGTTCCACAGGTTACGATTCATAATGGCCACAGGGGGCGACTGGGAGGGTTCACTGCAAGAGACCGCGCACCACTTCGTTGACGAGCCGGCCGTCGGCCCGTCCCTTCACCTGGGGCATGAGGCGGCTCATCACCTGGCCCATGCCTTTGGCGTCGCGGACGCCCGTCTCGGCGATGGCCGCGCGGGCCAACTGCTCGATCTCCTCGCGGGTCATCATCTGGGGCAAGTAAGCGGCGATCAACTCGGCCTCAGCCGTCTCGCGGGCAACGTCTTCGGCCCGGCCGGCGCGCGTGAAGTCGGCGATGCTCTCCTGGCGCTGCTTGATCTGCCGGCGCAGGACATCCTGCACGCCAGCGTCGTCGAGCCGAACGCGGGAATCGACCTCCGTCTGCTGGATGGCCGCCAGGAGCATGCGCAATACATCCCGTCGCTGGGTGTCGTGCCCGCGCATGGCGGTGTTCAGGTCGGCTCGCAGTTGCTCTTTCAGATCCATGACGCTTTCGTGCCCAAGTGCGGATTGTAGCACCGGCCCGCCCCCTGTCAACCGGCCAGGAGCGCATAGAGGTTGAGGTCGCCCTCGCGGCCGTCGCTGCGGAATAGCTCGACTATACGCAATCCCGCCCCCTCTGCCAGTCGCCGCGTCTCCTCGTCGTCCACCAGGGCCACGTAACGCCGCCCCTCGCCGCCGCGCTGCCACGACAGCAGGTAGTCGCCCGGCTCGACATCGCGCTCATCCAACCCGGCCTCCGCCCACGGGCGAATCTTGCGCCGCTGCCGCGCGCTGCCCAGGAATTGCCAGTTGGCCAGGGCGACGCGGCCACCGGCGTTGAGGCCGGCGGCCATCTCCGCCAGCAAGCGGGCGCGGTTGCGCCGGCCGGGGATGTGTTGCAGCGTGGACAGGCAAACGATGAGGTCAAAGCGGCCCAAACCATCCAGGCTGCCGGGTTGGCTCAGGTCGCGCTGCTCAAAGCGGCCGGCCACATCGCCATCCACGTCGCGCGCGGCCAACAGGGCGGCGGAGAAATCGACGCCGACGTAATCGACCTCGTGCCCGCTCGCGCGCAGGAAACGCCCAAAGCGCCCGTCACCGCAGCCGGCATCGAACACGCGCGGCCGCCCCGCGGGCACGTAGGCCAGCAAGCGCTCATACCCCGGCTGCGGCCCGGCCCGGCTGGCGGCGAAGGGCGCGGCGAAGCGGCTATAGAACGCCTCGTTCAGCGCCACCAACCGGCGGACGGTCGCCTCGTCCATCGGGCGGCTCAGAAGCCGTAGTCGGCCAGCACGCGCTCCACCTGGCCGACGTAGCTGCCGCCAAACAGGCGGACGTGGACGAGCAACGGGTAGAGGTTATAGAGATCGCGCCGCTCCTCGAAGAAGCCGGGGGCGATGGGGCGCAGGGCGTGGTAGCGCTGATAGAAGGCCCGGCCAAACGTGCCGAACAGGCCGATGAAGGCCAACTCGATCTCCGCGTCGGCGAAACTGATGGCTGGGTCTAGAAAGGCGGTGATGCGCCCGCCGCGAGCCAGCACGTTCGTCGTCCAGACGTCGCCGTGGATGAGCGACGGCGCGGCCGGCGCGGTCAGCCAGTGGTCGAGGTGGCCGGCCAGCCGCTCCACGCGCGCCCGCGTCGCCGCC
>JAIBAS010000574.1 GCA_019695075.1 Promineifilum sp.
CTGGCAGACGGGGCGGGCGGCGGCGCTCAAACGGGCCGGCCACCGCTGCCAGGTCTGCAACGGTGACAAGCGCCTGGAAGTGCATCATCGCACCTACGAGCGCCTGGGCCACGAACGCGCGGCCGACCTGGTTGTGTTGTGCCGCAGTTGCCATCAGACATTCCACGATAACGGCGAACTCAAATACTAGGGGGGCGCCATGATACCTAACGAGCAGTTATCTCAGGATCGGCCGTTTGAATCATGGGTGGATCGCGCCAAAGTCAACTCTAGCGAGCTAGGCGTCGCGCCGTGGAGGATGCAATGAGCATCGATATCATGGCCGCCGTCTGGAAGAACGGCCCGGCAAACTCCACCGACCGCTTTGTGCTCCTCAGCCTGGCCGATCGCGCCGATGAGACCGGCTACTGCTACCCGTCCTATACCGACATCGCCAAGCGTTGCTCCGTTACCCGACCAACCGTAGTTAAGTCGATGAACCGGCTGCGTGAAGAAGGTTGGTTGCGTACAGAAGCCCAGTACAAGAAGGACGGATCGCGGTCGTCAAACGGTATCTACATCGACCTTAAACGGCTAACGACCGCCGAGGCAGGTAGTAAAGAATCTTTACCACCCCTAGTAAAGAAACAAGACCACCCTAGTAAAGAAACTATACCAGGGGTGGTAAAGAATCTTTACGGGGGTGGTAAAGAATCTTTACCCAAATCTTCAATTAACCATCAGTCTGAAACCCCATCTAATCCGGTGGCGGTGCTGGCCGACCACTTCCGCGCCAAGACGGGCATAGAACCACCCCACGAAAGCGCCTCATCTTGGCGGGATAACTGGCAACCTACCCTATCGGCCATCTTGGATCGCGCCGACGGCGACATAGAGCGGGCGAAAGCGGTGATAGATGCCTCGCTCGAATTTGCCTGGGGGCGCGGCAACAACACAAAGGGGCGCACCTATCCCGTCGCCAGCCCTCATAGTCTGCGGACTATCTCAGTAAATCAGGCAGCCACTCAACAGACGGTCGCCGCCGTGGCCGATGATGACACGATCTGGCAACGCGCCCTAGCGGCCGTCACCCGACGTGACTTCACCGACGAACGGCTCAAGGCGGCCATACGTGCCATTGGCGGTACTGGCCGCATCGCCAGCGCCAACGGCCATGACACAGAGATGTTAAAAAGGAGTTTAGGACATGCCTATCGAAACGTTGCCGCCGCATGACCCAGAGGCCGAGGCGGCCGTGTTGGGGGCGTTGCTAATCGACCCGGATGCTTACTACGAAGTATCCGACATTCTAGCGCCTGAGGCGTTCTACCATCCTAGCAACCGCTGGCTCTATGAGGCGATCCAGTCGCTTAGCGCCCGGCAGGAACCGCCCGATATTGTGGTCATTCAGGATGAGCTTATCCGCGCCGGGCGACTGGACGAAGTGGGCGGCATGTCTTACATGCTGAATCTGTTGACCGCCGTCCCTACGTCCATCAATGCAGAGTACTACGCCCGCATTGTGGCCGACAAGGCGACGCGCCGCCGATTGATTCAGGCGGCCGGGCAAGTCGCCAAAGCGGCCTATGATGAGGCGCAACCGATAGGCGACGTAGTGGCCGCGGCTGAGGCGGCGGTCATGGGCGCGGGGGCTGATACCGACAGGGGCGCGGTTGTCAGTGCCCGCCGCTATATGACCGACTACCTGGACAACTTTCTAGCCGATGTGAATTCAACGGCCGCGCCCCGCGTCGTCACAACCGGATTGACTGACCTTGACCGGCTGCTAGGCGGCCTCGAAGCGCCACACCAATACATGTTGGCCGGGCGCACATCAATGGGTAAATCGTCGCTGGCTCTGGGCATTGCCCTACACGCGGCCATGAGGCAACACAAGCGGGTGATGATATTCAGCCTGGAAATGAGCAAGGAACAAATCACGAACCGGCTTGTGTCCATGTTGACGCGCATCCCCGCCCAGGCGCTAAAGGCGGCGCGGCGGCGCTATTTGAGCCAGCAGCAGCAGGCGGCCGTGATGGACGCCGCCGGGCGCATTGCTGACCTACCGCTTTACTACGATTGCTCTGAGGGGTTGCGCCCCTCAGACGTGCGCGGCCGGGCGTCGCGTATCGCCGCCGCGCATGGGCTAGACCTGATTATCGTTGACCATATGCACATCATGACCGCCGACGCGCCGACGGGGAATAACGTCAAGGACTTGGGCAGCATCGCCCTGGCGTTGGCAAACCTCTACAAACACCTTGACGTGGCCGGGCTGACGCTGGCTCAACTGAATCGGGGCGTAGACGCCCGCGCCATTAAGCGGCCGATGTTGAGTGACCTCAGAGAATCGGGCCAAATCGAAGAAAACGCTTACGCGGTGCTATTCGTCCACCGTGAAAGCTACTATGACGATACCGCCGCCAGTGGCACGGCCGAGGCCATCGTCGCCAAGAACCGTGACGGGGCGACCGGCTCTGCTAATTTGTACTGGAATGCAGAGCTATCCATGTTCGGCAACGCCGCCCAGGTGCTACCATGACCACCCCCACCCCACCCCATGACCTACGCACCCACGACGCCGCCGGCGTTGCGGGCACGCTCCACACGCCCGACCCGGCGGCCGTCGAGCGGCTACGGGCGTACCTAGCCCAGCAGCCGCCGCCGCGCTGGCGAGAGGCGACGCGCCGCCAACACAACGGCAGTCAGATTGTCGCCAACTTGCAACGCAGTGCCATTACCCACGCCGACCGCGTGCGGCTCGTCCTGAGTGACGAACAAATGACCGA
>JAIBAS010000312.1 GCA_019695075.1 Promineifilum sp.
CCCGGCGCGTCAGCCGCCGCCGTCACTGTGTTGCAGCGCCGGCGGTCGGGCAATGGCCGAAGATCTGGAATGCTGGAAAGAAGGCGCCCGGAAGGCCGGGCCTTCCGGGCGTAGTCGGCCGCGCTGGGGAACGGCTCGCGGTTGTCGCGCCGCAGCAGCCGGTCTTGCAGCGCCTGCCAGTCGAGCGGCGGCGCGTCGCGCTGCGCCTCGGCCTCGGCCAGGGCCAGCGGGTAGAAGGTTGGCGCGTCGCTGAACGTCTTGGCGCGCAGATCGACGATGCCGCCTTGCTTGAGCAATTGGCCGGTCAGCGCGCCGCTCAGCGGCCGGCTGTCGATGGCGGCGGCGAACAGGCGCAGAGTGCGTCCGCGCAGGGTGGGCAGGTCGAGGCTGGCAAGGTTGTAGCTCATGGTAAGCGCTCCACGGGTCTCAGGGGCGGCGGAACCACCAGATGGTCACGCCCAGGGCGACCGCGCCGAGGACGATCCAGTTGAACGGGCGCGGCACCAGCGCGGCCACGGCCAGCCCGCCGAACATGCCCAGACCGATGCCCAGGAATGCGCCGATGACCCTCTTTTGCATCGGGTCGAGCTTGTTGCCGCGCTGGAAGCTGGCCACCGGCAGTGTCCACACGGCCAGGGCGAACAGGAAGAAGAGCGAGCCGACCAGAGCCGCGGTCAGGCCGCCGTAGGTGTCTTGCAGGGCGTACATGACGCCGATGCCGACGGCGATCAGGACCAGCGTGACGACGATGCGAACGGTCATGGGCGGCTCCGGGCGGGGACGGGCTATGGCAGCGGTGAGTCGGACGGCAAAGGCTCCTCGGTCGAAACGGGGCCACGATCGCGCACAAACCACAGGGCCACCAGGAGCATGAAGCCGCCATAGAAGCCCAGCAAGACGCCCCCGCCCATGACCAGCGCGGGGACAAGGCTGCCCGTGGTGATCAGCGAGACGATCAGGGCGATGATGCCGGCGACAATAAGGCCGCCGACGGTGTAGACGAGGCAGCCGGGCACGCCGAAACTCGGCTCGCGCTGGCGGCGCAGGTGGAGCGCGAAATCAACCACCCCGCCCAACAGGGCGACGGCCGCGCCGATGGCCAGACCGATCAGGAACATCGACATGTTACTGCTTGTGTCCATGGTGCCTTTGCGGGAACAGGGGTTTTAAGGCGGAAACTAAGCCTATTCTAAGCCCCCTAAGCCGGCGACGCAAGCCTCTGCCCCGTGGCCAGCAGGACGTTGTTCCACAGCCGGGCCTGGGGGTTGATCGTCTTGCGCCGGTAGACGGCCAGGGGGATGGGCACGTGGGTGTACTCGTTGTTCCAGTAGCCGACGACCATATTGGTGCGCCCGCTCATGGCCGCGTGGACGGCGTTGTAGCCCAGCAGCAGGCCGTAGGCCGAGTCGTAGGTGTTGGCCGGCAGGCTGCGGATGGTGTAGCTGGGGTCGATGTACTTCAGGTTGATGGGCGTGCCCAGTTCCTTGAAGTAGCCGTTGATGGCCTCGCGCAGGAAGAGGCCGATATCGCCCAGCTTGACGTTGCCGGAGGCGTCGCGGGCGCCCGTGCGGCCGACAAGCTCCTGGCCGGCCCCCTCGGCCACGACGATGACGGCATGGCCCCGCGCGGCCAGCCGGTCGCGCAGCGCGTCCAGGAATGACTCCAGCGCGAACGGCACTTCGGGCACCAGGCAGAAGTTCACCTGGCTATCGGCCAGCGCCGAGTAGGCGGCGATGAAGCCCGAATCGCGGCCCATCAGCTTGACCAGGCCGATGCCGTTGCGGGCGGCCAGGGCCTCGCTGTGCGCCCCCTCGATGACGCGCTGGGCCTCGGCCGTCGCCGTGATGAAGCCGAAGGAGCGCTCGATGAAGGCGATGTCGTTGTCGATGGTCTTGGGCACGCCGACGACGGCGATGGGCAGGCCGCGGCGGGCGATCTCGGCGGCGATGGCCCCCGCGCCGCGCAGCGTGCCGTCGCCACCAATGGTGAAGAGGATGCTAACGCCGCGGGTCACGAGCGTATCCACCATCCGGCCGACGTCCTGATTACCGCGCGACGTGCCCAGCACCGTGCCGCCGAAGTCGCTGATCATCTCCACCCGCGCCGGCGTCAGGGAGATCGGCTCATGGCCGTAGTCAGGAATCAGCCCCTCGTAGCCGTAGCGGAAACCGTCAACCGATTCGACGCCGTAGTGATAGTGGAGGCAAAGGACGATGGCGCGGATGACATCGTTGATGCCGGGGCACAGGCCGCCGCAGGTGACGATGCCGGCGCGCAGGCCGATAGGGTTGAAGAACAGCTGCTCACGCGGGCCGGCGCGCTCGAAGGAGGGCAGCTCGCACCCCTCATCGAGCAGGCGGCGGACGATGGCCACATCGGTGTGGTAGAGGATGCGCTCGTCGTCGCCCGTCAGGCAGCCGACGCGCATCGGCGTGGGGTATTTCGCCGGGCCAAGCCGATCGACGGCAAAGCCCAGGCCCAGGTCATCCAGAAAGGTTAGGTTGTCGTTCTCTGACACGTCGGCTTCACTCCTCAGGCAAGCGGTAATGGTTCGTCGTTGGCCAGGGCCGCGTCGAGGCGCGGGTCGGCCACGGCGATATGGTCGATGGGGGTGCGGGCGAAGCGCAGAGCCGCGGCCCGGGCGCGGCCGTCGTGCTCGTGGGTTAGCGACCATTCGGCCGCCTCGACCAGCAGCGCCAGGGCCAGCGCCCGGCCGAGCGTCAGGCCGAAACGGCGCGCGCCGGCTTCCAGCGCCGCGCGGTTA
>JAIBAS010000250.1 GCA_019695075.1 Promineifilum sp.
CAGCAGCGGGGCCAGGAACAGCCGCCGCGCCGAGTAATCCACGTGGGCGCGGGCGCTGGCCAGCAGCCAGCCCAGCCCCAGCAGCAACACCCCATCGACGACGACGGCCACGCCGGTGATGCCCCAGCGTGGGCCGAGAGCGAACAGTCCGGCCACCAGCGCCGCCACTTGCAGGGCGCGCACGCGGACGACCTGCCCCGGCCGGCCGACGGCCACGAACAGGCTGCTGACGGTCACGCGCAGCGGGTCGAGCAGGGTGAAGACGGCCATCAGCCGGAAGGCGGGCACCATCGGCAGCCAGCGCTCGCCCAGCGCCAGATGCACGAACTCCGGCGCCAGCAGCACCAGCAGCCCGCCCAGCAGGAAGCCGCTGCGCACCAGCAGGGCGTTGGTGCGGAAGAACGCCTGCGACAGGCGCGGGCGCTCGGACTTCAACTCGGCGTAGGCGCCGCCGGCGACGGCGTTGACGGGCATGGCCAGCAGGCGGCGCGGGTAGGTGGCGAAGGTGTAGGCACGCGAATAGTAGCCCAGCGCCTGCGTGCCCAGATAGGCCCCCGTCCACAGGTCATCGACGTTGTCCAGCGCCTCGCTGAGGGCCGACTCGGCCATGGCCCGGCTGCCGAAGCGCAGGTAGTAGGCCACGGTGGCGCGCGCCCAGAGCAACCGCGGCCGCCACACCGGCCGCCACAGATACAGCCCGCCGGCCAGCAGCGCCAGCGTAACGATGTCGGTGGCCAGCAATGCCCACAGGCCGAAGCCCCGCGCCGCCAGCGCCACGGCGACGACCGTCGTGGCCAGCGCCGCCAGCAGATCGAGCATGGCCAGCCGCCGGTGCTGCACGCGCCGCACCAGGATGGCCTTGGGCGTATCGACCAGGTAGAGGCCGGCGAACACCAGGGCCAGCACGACCAGCGCCGTCCGCAGCGGGTCGCCGGCCAGCCACAGGCTGAGGGCCAGCACGACCGCCAGCCAGACGGCTGTCAGCGCCAGGCGTAGGGTGAAATGAACCGCGGCGGCGTGGCTTTCGTCGGCCGTCTCCGGGGCGCGATGGAGGAAGGCGCTGCCCATGCCCCAGTTGGGCAGGATGCCGCTGAAGGTGACGATGGCCGTGGCCAGGGCGTAGACGCCAAACGTCTCCACCGGCAGCAGGCGCGCCAACAAGATCGACCTGACCAGCAGGATGACGATCTTGATCAGGTTCGTGCCCAGGTTCCAGGAGACGGAAGCGACGGCGCGCTGGGCCAGGCTCATCGGGGCCGCGGGATATTCGACTTAGCGCGTGGCCGCCACAGCCGCTTCACCGGCGTGCAGCGTGCGGCGATACCACGCCACCGTCTGCCGCAGCCCTTCGTCGAAGTCGGTCGTCGCCCGGAAGCCGAAGCGCTCGAAGGCGCGATCGGTGTTGAGGGCGCGGCGCGGCTGGCCGTTGGGCTTGCTGGTGTCCCAGACGATGCGGCCGGTGAAGCCGGTGTGGCGGGCGATGGTCGTCAGCAGGTCGCGGATGCTGATCTCGAAGCCGGAGCCGAGATTGACCGGCTCGCTGTCGTTGAGGCGCTCGGCGGCCAGGACAATGCCCTCGGCGGCGTCCTCGACGTAGAGAAACTCGCGCGTCGGCGAGCCGTCGCCCCAGGCGACGATCTCGTCGTCGCCGCGCTCGGTCGCCTCCAGGCACTTACGGATCAGGGCGGGGATGACGTGCGACGCCTCCAGGTCGAAACTATCGCCCGGCCCGTAGAGGTTGACCGGCAGCAGGAAGATGGAGTTATAACCATACTGCTCGCGGTAGGCCTGGCTCTGCACCAGGAGCATCTTCTTGGCCAATCCGTAGGGGGCGTTGGTCTCCTCCGGGTAGCCGTTCCAGAGGTCTTCCTCGCGGAAGGGGATGGGCGTGACCTTCGGGTAGGCGCAGACGGTGCCGATGGCAACGAACTTGTCTACGCCGGCGCGCCAGCTTTCGTGCAGCAGTTGCGCGCCCATCATCAGGTTGTCGTAGAAAAACTCGGCCGGGTGGGCGCGGTTGGCGCCGATGCCGCCGACCGAGGCGGCCAGGTGGATGACCATCGTCGGCCGGGTGTCGTGGAGCAGATCGAGGATGGCCTCCTGCCGGCGCAGGTCATACGACTCGCGCAGGGGGACGAAAATGTCGGCCGGGTCGCGCCGTTGCAGGGCGGCGACGACGTGGCGACCCAAAAAGCCCGCGCCGCCGGTGACGACGACGCGCTGGTTGTGCCAGTGGATCATGAGGGTAGTTCCTCCTTGGCCAGCTCCTCGCGCGCCCGCAGCAACATCTGTAGCCGGCTGACGACCATCTCCATGGCCACGCGGTTGTGGCCGCCGCCAGGGATGATGATGTCGGCGTAGCGCTTGCTGGGTTCGACGAACTTGAGGTGCATGGGCCGGACGGTGTCGAGATATTGTTGGACGACGGAATCGAGCGAACGGCCGCGCTCGTGCATGTCGCGCTGTAAGCGGCGGATGAAGCGCACGTCGGCGTCGGTATCGACGTAGACCTTGATGTCCATCAGGTCGCGCAGCTTGCGTTTGGTCAGGATGAGGATGCCGTCAACGAGGACGATGGGCGCCGGCTCGACGAGGATGGTGTCGTCGGTGCGGCGGTGGGCGGTGAAGTCATAGACCGGCACGGGGACGGGCGCGCCGACAAGCAGTTCCTTGATGTGGTGAACCAGGAGTTTGGTTTCCAGCGAATCGGGATGGTCGTAGTTCAGCCGCGCCCGCTCCTCGAAAGGCAGGTCGCGGCGGTCGCGGTAGTAGGCGTCGTGGGGCAGATAGGCGATCTGCGACGCGCCGACCGCTTCCAGCACAGCCCGCGCCACGGTCGTCTTGCCCGACGCGGTCCCTCCGGCGACGCCGAAGACGATAGGTTTCACCTTGGACTGATCCATAATGGCAATTACAGTGCGTGACAACCCAACAAAAAAGCCCTGGTCACTCCAGGGCTTGTCGGGTAAGCCACCCATCGGAGTTGAACCGATAACCTATCGCTTACGAAGCGATCGCTCTGCCGATTGAGCTAGGGTGGCATTGTGACCGTGATTATAGCAGCCGCGCGCCAGACGGCAACCCAATCGCCTTTGTCGAGGACGGGGATGGCGCAGCGTCCCACTTCGCCTCTCCGCGCAAACGCCACTTGCCCACCTGGGGGGAGTATGGTACGATTCTGGTGCGTCCTTTTGGGCGCGTTTATGGCGGGTGTGGTGTAGGGGTTAACACGTCTGGTTGTGGCCCAGAAGATCGTGGGTTCAAGTCCCACCACTCGCCCCAAACGCCTGATGCGGCGAGACAGCCGGAGCGCCCGCTCCCCAAGTCTCGCCCTTCTTGCGCCCGTAGCTCAACTGGATAGAGCAATAGCCTTCGAAGCTATCGGCTGGGGGTTCGAACCCCTCCGGGCGCACTGTGCCGTTGGCCTAGCCAAAGCCGGCAAGGCGACCTGACCCTTTCGCCATCGTTTGCCGCCCAATTACGCCAAAATACGTATTGACCTGGCCGGTGCTCTTCGTCTACACTGTGCTTACTCAAAGACATCTGCTTTTTGTGATTTAGAGATAGGTGACTTTGAGGACACGGGAAGCTCCGAGAAATTGGACGACCATTTACCAAGTTCAGATTAGTTTAGCCCACAAGACGGTATTTGATTGTTGTGCTGAGAAGCACACCCAATTACCAGGGCTACTAACGAACACTCAACAGCCTTTCCCTGGCGACAACAGAAGGTTACTTCTGGGACGCATAGTCAGAAAGAGCCGCGAGAGAACTGGAGCGATCCAGCGAATGGTAAGAGAGTCAGAAGGTTACTTGGAGCTCCCCTTTTTTGTGCCTTCTTCCGGGCTAAACACGTCCGCCCTGAGCAGCCCCACAAACGGCAGATTCCGATACAACTCCCGATAGTCCAGCCCGTAGCCGACGACGAACCGATCGGGCAGGTCAAAGCCCTTGTAGTGGATGGGTGTGCGCACCAGCCGGCGCGTGCCCTTGTCAAACATGGCGCAGACCTGCAACGTCGCCGGCTCGCGGCTGCGCAGGTTGCGCAGGACGTAGTTGAGCGTCAGCCCGGTGTCGACGACATCCTCCACGAAGAGCACGTGCCGACCTTCGATGGCCACGTCGAGGTCTTTCTGGATGCGCACCACGCCATTGCGCCGCGATTCGGCGCTGTAGCTGGCGATGGCCATGAAATCGACCTCAATGGGGATGGTGATGGCGCGGGCCAGGTCGGCGATGAAGGGAAAGACGCCCTTGAGCACGCCGACCAGCAGCGGCCGGCAGCCCACGTAGTCGCGCGAGATGGCCGCTCCCAGCTCCAGCACCCGCGCCTGAATCTGCTCGGCCGTGAACAGGATTTCGCTGATGCCGCCCATCAGTTCGTGATAGGAGACGGGCGTGGGGAAGGTCACGTGGGTTCCTGGGCGTCGGTGCCCATGATGCGGGCGGCCTCGTCGTCGAGGCCATAGCGCAACATCAGCGCGCGCAGGTCGCTGCGCTTCCATAGCTGGATGTTGATCTCCGGGTACAGCTCGTTCATGCGCCGCAGCTTGCGGTTCTTCTTCGTCACCAGCCGCGGGCGCATCGTTGTCAGTTCCACGTAGAGGTCCTGGTCGGACAGATAGAAGTCCGGCGTAAAGGCCACCTTCACCTGCCCGGCCGCATCCCACTCCAGCACAAACGAGCGCGGCTCATATTCCCAGGCCACGCCGTAGTAGTCCAGAATGCGCGCGAACTCCGCCTCAATGCGGTGGGAGAACTTCGGCGCAGGTTTGTCGGTCATTGTGCCAAACGCAGCTCCCCTACTGCCCTTGCATGCCTCGGTAGACGCGCGGCGGCGTGAACGGGATGCTCCGCAGTCGCATGCCCGTGGCGTCGAAGACGGCGTTGGCAATGGCCGGGGCGACGCCGTCCTTGGGAATCTCGGCGATGGCCTTGGCTCCGAATGGGCCGGTCGGCTCGTGGGTCTGCACGAGAATGGCCTTCAGCCAGGGCACTTCGTCGGCGCGGTAGATGTGGTACGGGCCGAGCGCGGCGTTGACCATGCGGCCGCCGGCGTCGTAGACCATCTCCTCGCAATGACCATAGCCCAGCGCCTGGATCATGCCGCCTTCCACCTGGCCGGCGGCCGTCAGCGGGTTGATGACCACGCCGGCGTCCACGGCCATGAGCAGCTTCGTCACCGTCACCTGGCCCGTCTCCGTGTCCACTTCCACCTCGGCGAACTGCCCGGCGAAGGGCGGCGGCGAGGCGGCGCTGACGTAGGAGGCATGGGCCATCATCTGACGTTGGTCGTGCTGGTGCAGCGAGTGCAGGGCGATCCGCTCCATCGAGACGGCGCGGCCGTCGGGGGCGATGGCCTGCCGGTTCTCCAGCCGGATGGCGGCGGGGTTGTTGAAGTCCAGCATCGTCGCCGCCCGCTCGCGAATCTGCTCGGCCAGTTGCTCGGCGGCGCGCTTGACGGCCGTGCCGGAGATGTAGGTCGTCGAGCTGGCATACGCACCCGTGTCAAAGGGCGTCATGTCCGTGTCGCTGGAATAGATGACCACATCGCTGAGGGGCACGCCCAGCACCTCGGCGGCCATCTGGGCCAGGATGGTGTCGGAACCGGTGCCCAGGTCGGTCGCGCCGACCATGATGTTGAACGAGCCGTCGTCGTTGATCTTGATCGTCGCCCCACCCATGTCCAGGCCGGGGATGGCTGTGCCGTGCATGCACATGGCCGCGCCCAGGCCGCGGCGGATGTGTGGCCGGTCGGGCGCGCTGTGCCAGGCCGGGTCGTCGCGCCGCTGCCACTCGACGGCGGCCATGCCCTGGGCGAAGCACTCGGCCAGGCCGCACGACTGGATGACCGGCGCGTCACTGACGGTCTTCTTCTCGCCTTCGCCCAGCAGTACGGCCATCGGCAGCGTGTCGCCCGCCTGTACCCAGTTGCGGCGGCGCAGTTCGATGGGGTCCATACCCAGGGCGTGGGCGATCTCGTCCATGTGGGATTCGAGGGCGAAGAGCGCCTGCGGGCCGCCGTAGCCGCGGTAGGCCCCCGGCACGGGCAGGTTGGTGTAGACCACGCGGCAGTCGAAGCGGCGGTGCTCGCAGTTGTAGCTGCTCAGGCCGCGCAGGCCGGAGACGGTCAGCACGGTCAGCCCGTGCGTGCCATAGGCCCCGGTATTGCCCAGGACGCGCATCTCCATGCTGTGGAGCGTGCCGTCGGCCATGACGCCGGTCTTGTAGGTGATCAGCTCCGGGTGGCGCGAGCGGCTGCTGTGGAACTCCTCCGCGCGCGTCAATTCCAGGCGCACCGGCCGGCCCGTGGCGATGGTCAGGTGGCCGACGATGTCCTCGATGAGCATCTCCTGCTTGGCCCCGAAGCCGCCGCCGATGCGCGGCTTGATGACGCGGATGCGGCTGACGGGCAGCCCCAGTAGCGGCGCGACCATGCGCCGGACGTGAAAGGGCACCTGGGTGGAGGTGCGGATGACGAGGCGCTCGTCGGCGTCCCACCAGCTAATGGCGATATGGGGTTCAATGGGTGTCTGCTGCACCTGATGGACGAAATAGGTGTACTCGAAAACGTGGTCGGCCTCGGCGAAGCCCTGCGCCACGCTCCCCTTCTCGGCGGCGATGTGGTGGACGATGTTATTGGCGGCGTCGTGGATGCCTTCGGTGTCGTCCTCGTCGTGGATGATCGGCGCGCCGGGGCGGATGGCTTCCTCGACGTCGAAGACGGCCGGCAACACCTCGTAGGTCACGTGGATGCGCCGGACGGCCTCCTCGGCGATGGCCAGCGTGTCGGCGGCCACGGCGGCGACGCGGTCGCCGATATAGCGCACCTTGTTGTCGAAGCTGACCTGGTCGTGGGGCGGCGGGTTGGGGTACGACTGGCCGCCGGAAGCGTACTTGACGCGCGCGACGTTGTTGCAGTGGATGACGGCGCGCACGCCCGGCAGCGCGCGGGCCTCGCTGTCGTCGATGGCAACGATGCGCGCGTGGGCGTGGGGGCTGGTCAGCAGTTTGGCGTAAAGCATGCCGCGCAGCTCGATGTCGTCGACGAAGGCCGGGTTGCCCTTGGCCAGCTTGACGGCATCGACCTTGATCTCCGGCTTGCCGACGATCTTTGTCTCCGGGCCGGTGTTGCTGTGCAGCAGCAGGGCCGTGTGGCTGCGCGTCTGGGTCGTTGGGCCGAAGACGCCGTGGGCTGGTGGTTCGGGCGGTTCGGGCAGGTCGAGGTCGGTATCGCCCTCTTCGTCGATGGGGAAGGCGGTTACCAGATAGCCGGCGGCGACGACTTCGGGGTCGATGTCCGGCGGCGGCTCCTCGCCGCGCAGGACGGCCGCGGCGCGCAGTACGGCCAGCACCGGCCGCAGATAGCCCGTCTCGCGGCAGAGCACGCCCGACAGCGCCTCGCGCACCTCGGCCTCGGTCGGGCTGGGGTTGCGGTCGAGCAGCGCCTTGGCGGCCAGGATCATCGCCGGCGTCGAGTAGCCGGACTGGATGGCCCCGGCCTCGATGAAGGCCAGTTGGATGGGATGCAACTCGCCGACGCCGGGCGCAAGGCCCTCGACGGTCTCGATGGCGTGGCCGGCGGCCTGGCCGGCCAACAGCGTGTCGGCGCTGACCAGCCGCCCGTCGAGCAGGATGGCTGCCGCGCCCGTCTCGCCGGTGTGGCTGCCGAAGCGGACGCTGACGTAGCCGGCGGCGCGCAGGGCGTCGCGTAGACTATCGGTGCTGTGGGCGCGCACCTCTTCGTCGCGCCCGTTGATGTTCAGGGTAATCATGGGTGGGTGTGGGTGAAAGACGGTTCTATCAATCCTTGGAACGCGCCGTGCGCAGGACGTTGAGATAGTTGGCCCGCTCCAGCGCGGCCGAATCGCCGATCTGGACGTGGCTCAGGCAGCCGCGGATGTCGCCGACCGTGGCGTAGGCGTGGCTGTCGAGCCAGCTTTGCAGGTTGGCCGTCACCGCCGCCAGGTGGTCGATGCCGTGGTGGATGAGCGCGGAGGCCATCATGGTCACGCTGGCTCCGGCCATCAGCCCCTTGACGACATCCTCGGCGCTGTGGACGCCGCCGGTGATGGCCAGGTCGGCATTGATCTGCCCGGCCAGCAGCGCCACCCAGCGCAGGCGCAGGCGCAACTCGCTGGGCGTGCTCAGGTCCAGGCTGGGCACGATGGCCCGATTCTCGATGTCGAAGTCGGGCTGGTAGAAGCGATTGAACAGCACCAGGCCGCGCGCCCCCGCGCCCACCAGCCGCCGGGAGATATTGGCCACGGCGCTGAAGTAGGGGTTGAGCTTGACGGCGATGGGGATGCGGACGGACTGCTTGATGTCGCGCACCAGGTCAACGTACATCTGCTCGACTTCCGCGCCGGTGATGGTCGGCTTGGTGGCCAGGTAGTAGATGTTGAGTTCCAGGGCGTCGGCCCCGGCGGCCTCGATGAGGCGGGCGTAGCGAATCCAGCCGCTGCTGTAGTAGCCGTTCAGGCTGGCGATGACGGGCATGGCGGTCGCGTGTTTGACCTGGTAGAGGTGAGCCAGGTAGCTGCCGGCGCCCTGGTTATACTCTTTCATTTCGGCCACGTGGCGTAGCGCCTCCGGCAGCTCATCGCGGTGCTGTTCGTAGTAGTTGCTGTAGCCGATCTCGGCCAGCTCGATCTGCTCCTCGAACAACGAGTAGAGCACCACCGCCCCCGCGCCCGCCTCCTCCATCCGGCGGATGTTGTTGACATCATAGGTCAGGGGGTTCGACGAGACGACGATGGGGGACTTGAGGGTAAGGCCCAGGTAGGAAGTAGTCAGGTCAGCCATTGCATGATTCCATTTTGGAGGGGTGTGTTCGCACTTGCGACTGTATTGTACCAGAAATGCGGCCGAACCAGGATTATGAGCGCGCCGTTACTCCGGTTGAGGCCGGCCGCCTGCGCCGCTATAATGCCTCTCTGGATGACGAGCGAGCACGAGAGCGAGCCGGCGGTCGAACGCTGCGCCCGCTGTGACAGTATCCTCCCCGAAGGAGCCGAGCGCTGCCTGATGTGCGGCCTGCCACGGCCGCCGCGCGCCGCGCCGCCGGAGGCCATCGCTGAGCCGGTCGCCGCGCCGG
>JAIBAS010000224.1 GCA_019695075.1 Promineifilum sp.
AATTTGAGCGAGCATTGTATGATATGTGCGGATGACAGTCATGGCTTTACCTGTTTGGTGAGATTGTCACTTTCAACTGTAACAGGTTCTTTGGCTGTCATCCTCCTTTTTGTGTCAGGTAGCTAGTCCAGTGGTCAGTGATTACACACAGACCACTGGACACTGACCACTATTCTTCCCGCCACTCGTGCTACAATTGCGACATTCCCCCGATACCCGTGTATCAGGTGAGAGAGGTTCACACGGTTGAGATCGAAAACGCTGCGCCTGCTCATCGGCGTGCTCATTAGTGCTGTCTTCCTGTGGCTGGCCCTGCGCGGCCTGCACCTGGCCGACGTGTGGGGCAGCCTGCGCTCGGCCGACTATATCTGGCTCATCCCCAGCATTGCCGTCTACTTCGTCGCCGTTTGGGCGCGCACGTGGCGGTGGGACTATCTGCTGCGGCCGATTAAGCGCATCTCGCTCGGCCGCCTCTTCCCCGTCGTCGTCATCGGCTACATGGGCAACAACGTCTACCCCTTCCGGGCCGGCGAGGTGCTGCGCGCCGTTGTCCTGCGCCAGCGCGAGAGCGTTGCCGTCAGCAGCAGCCTGGCGACCATCGTCGTTGAGCGCGTCTTCGACGGGTTGGTGATGCTGCTATTCGTCTTCGTCGCCTTGCCGTTCGCGCCGCTGCCCAGCGACAGCATCCGCTTCGTCGTCATCCTGGGCAGCGTGCTGTTCTTCGGCGCGTTGCTGGTCTTCCTGGCCGTCGCCGCCGTGCCGGCGCGCTTCCTGCGCCTGGCCGAGTGGCTGGTGAGCCACCTTGTGCCCCAACGACTGCGCGCGCCGCTGCTGGGCTTCGCCGAGCGCTTTGTCGAGGGGTTGCTCTGCCTGCGCGACCCGCGCAACCTGGCCATGATCTTCCTGACCTCCGTCGTCATCTGGCTGCTGGAGACGGTCAAGTACTGGTTTGTCATGCACGCCTTCGACTTCACGGTGTCGTTCTTCGCCCTGATGCTGATGAACGGCATTGTCAACCTGGCCACGACGCTGCCGTCGGCCCCCGGTTACATCGGCACGTTCGACGGGCCGGGCATCGCCGTGCTGACGCTGTATGGCGTCGATCCGGCCGTGGCCACGGCCTACACGCTGACGCTGCACGCGGCGCTGTGGCTGCCCATTACCCTGCTGGGCATCTACTACATGATCCGCACCCAGCTCCATTGGGCCGACATCGGCCGCGCCGTCGAACAGGGGCGCGCCCTGGACGATGCGCCGGAGGGGAGGGTTGTGCCATGAGGATCGCCATTATCGGCGCGGGCATTGCCGGCCTGTCGGCCGCCTATGACCTCCTGCGCGCCGGGCACACTGTCATCCTGCTGGAGGGCGACAACCAGACCGGCGGCCTGGCCACCGGCTTCCGCGACGAGCGCTGGGAGTGGCCGCTGGAGAAGTTCTACCACCACCTGTTCACCTCCGACCGGTCGATCATCGGCCTGGTGGAGGAGATCGGCTTCCGCGACAAGCTGTTCTTCCCCCGGCCAACCACCTCCGTCGTTTACGAGGATCGCATCGTCCCCTTTGATTCACCGCTGCGCTGGATCACCTTCCCCGGCTTCAACCTGATCGACGTGGCCCGCTTCGGCGCGGTCAGTGCCTACCTGCGCTTCACCAAGCCCTGGCGCGAGCTGGAGAAGCACACCGCCGATAGCTGGCTGCGGCGCGTCTATGGCGACAAAATCTACGAGACGACGTGGCGGCCGCTGCTCATCGGCAAGTTCGGGCCGTACTACCAGGAAGTCAACATGGCCTGGATGTGGGCGCGCCTCCACGTGCGCAGCCCGCGCCTGGGCTACTTTGAGGGCGGCTTCCAGGCCTTCGTCGACCAGCTGACCGAGGTGGTGCGCGGCCTGGGCGGCGACATCCGCTTGAATTGCCCAGCCGAGCGCATCGCGCCCGATGGTCAGCCCGATGGCCGGCCCGACGCCGGCGGCCTGCTGGTGACGGCCGGTGGCCAGACGGAGCGTTTTGACGCCACCGTGGTGACCACATCGCCGGCGCTGCTGGCCCGGCTGACCCCCGACCTGGCCGGCGACTACCTGCGGCAAATCCTGGCCCTGAAGAGCATGGGCGCGGTGGTGATGACGCTGGCCCTGAAGCACTCGCTGATGGCCGATAGCCACACCTACTGGCTCAACATCCCCGCCACTTCGGCCGACAAGGCCGGCGGCGTGCCCTTCCTGGCCCTGGTCGAGCACACCAACTACATCGATCGCCGCCACTACGGCGACGACCACATCCTCTATTGCGGCGACTACGTGACGCCCGACCATCCCTACTTCACCATGACGCAGGAGGAACTGGAGCGCCTGTTCGTCGGCGTCCTCCATCATTTCAACCCCGACTTCCGGCCCGACTGGGTGCGCCGGAGCTGGCTGTTCCGCGCCCGCTATGCCCAGCCCGTGCCCGGCCTGAACCACTCGCGGGCCATTCCTGACCTGCGCACGCCCATCCCCGGCCTCTATCTGGCCAGCATGAGCCAGGTCTACCCCTGGGATCGAGGCACGAATTATGCCGTCGAGATCGGCCGCAAGGTAGCACAACTGCTGCTGACGGATGCTACGTCGCTGTCGGGCAGGGCAAGCGCCGCCTGATCGTTGGCCACCTCGCTTGGTCAGCGCCCGGACAGACGTTAGAATACAAGGGCAGTTTCGCACAAGCGCCGCCAGGATTGACCCCATCGGGAGGTGGCGCAAGGAGCCTGGACATGAAGATCGTTGTAATTGGCACCGGCTTTGTGGGTTTGCCCCACGCCGCGGTGCTATCGGAATATGGACACGAAGTCTACGCCTACGACATTGACGCGGCGCGCATTGCCGCTTACCAGACCGGCGAAGCCGATGCCATTGAACGTTATGTAAACGAACCCGGCCTGGCTGACAGCGTCGCCGAGAATATCAATCGCTACCTGTTCTTCACGACCGATATCGCCAACGTCGTCGATGGCGCCGACGTCTTCTTCTTCTGCATCAACACGCCCCCCAAGCGCGACGGCTCGACCGACATGACCTACTACCTCGACGCCGCCCACCATCTGGCCGGCCTGTTGGCCCAGCGGCAGAACCTGTCGCGCGTCGTCCTGGTCAACAAGAGCACCGTGCCCATCGGCACGGCGCGGCTGTTAGAGTCGGTGATGGCGGAGCACGGCGTGGCCAACTTCGGCATCGCCTCGAACCCGGAGTTTCTGGCCCAGGGCAACGCCATCGAAGGCTCGCGCCGGCCCGACCGGGTAGTCATCGGCGCGGACACGGCCGAGGACATGCACATCCTGCGCCGCGTCTACTCGCAGTTCGTTAACCACGTGCGCATTCGCTACCTGGAGACGACGCCGGAGACGGCCGAAGCCATCAAGTACATGAGCAACACGCTGCTGTTGACGTACATCTCCTTCTGGAACGGCGTCGGCGCGCGGCTGGCCGAGGCCATGCCCAACATCCGCATGGAAGACCTGAAGATCGGCGTCACCGCCGACGCGCGTATCAGCACATGGGGTTCCTACGTCAGCAACGGCGCGGGCGGCAGCTGCTTCGGCAAGGACATCCAGTCGCTCATCTATCAGCTCAACCGCGCCGGCCGCTCCACCGACCTGCTCCAGGCGGTGTACAACATCAACGAGTACCAGAAGATCTATCTGATCGAGCGGGCTATCCACGAGGCGCACTTCAGCTTCAACCAGAAGACGGTGGCGCTGCTGGGTCTGTCATTCAAGAAGCGCACCAACGACATGCGCGACTCGGCCGCCTTGCGGGTCGTTGAGTCGCTGCTAGCCCGCGGCGTGCGCGCCATTCGCGCCTACGACCCGTTGGCCGTCGACGAGGCCCGTCGCAACTGGTTCAACCCGGACAAGAACTACCTTTTCGAGCGCATCAGCTATCACGCCACGGCCCAAGAGGCCATCAGCGGCAGCGACGCGATCTATATTTCCACCGACTGGGAGGAGTTCCGCGGCCTGGCGCGCACCATCCAGACGACGGTGACGCCGCCCTACCTGATCATGGACGGTCGGCGGATGATCCCCGACTACGACACGCTGGCGACCGCGGGCTTCGACTACCTGCCCGTCGGCGGGCCGCTGCTGTGCGGGCGAGAGGCCGACGCTATGTCGGGCGAGAACGGCCACCGGATGACCGCGCGCCCGGTGCCCAGCCACGCGCTCTAGGCCATCAGCCGGCCTCGCGTGGCGGGACTAATTCACTCTTTACAAGAGTGGCATAGTTGCTATACTTGGCCTTGATCTATCAGAAGGGATTGACCGCTGCCCACAGCGGTCTTTGCCTATATCAGGAACAAGAAGAATGTTGTCAAGGAAACCCACGCTGCTGACCGTCGAAGGATTAGACCGCTTAACGAAAGAGCTGGAGCACTTGCGCACAAAGGGCCGCGAAGAGGTCGCCGAGCGACTTCACCGCGCCTTTGAAGATGGCCAGGATGACGACTTCGTGGACAACGCTGAGTTGGAGGCTGCCCGCAACGAGCAGTCATTTCTGGAGGGCCGCATCCAGGACCTTGAGGACATCCTCAACAACTACCAACTGATCGATGAAGACATGGCTCCCCACGACCGGGTCAAGCTTGGCGACTGGATTACCGTCACCGAAGTCGGCTCGACCGAGGAGGAGCGCTACCAGCTCGTTGGCGCGCTGGAAGCCGACCCGGTCGAGGGTCGCATCTCCAACGAAAGCCCGCTGGGCAAGGTGCTCCTGGGTGTGAAGGTCGGCGATGTCGTGCGCGTCAATGCGCCACGCGGCGTCACCGAGTTCAAGGTGTTGCGGGTCGAGTAAGCGATCCCCCGTCCGGAACAAACAAGTCGCCCGTGAAGCGCATGATGCCATGTGCTACACGGGCTTTTTTGTGGGAGAACGATATGAGTTGGCAACCGAACCCGCTGGAAGAGCAGCGCCTGGAGAAATTGGCCCGGCTGCGCGAGGCCGGCATCGAGCCATACCCGTTGCGCGTCGAGCGCAGCCACACCACGGCCGAGGCCATCGCCGCCTTCGAGGCCGCGGCCGAGGGCGACACGGTCGCCGTGACTCTCTGCGGCCGGCTGCTGAGCGTTCGCGACATGGGCAAGTCGGTCTTCGCCGACATCGCCGACGAGTCGGGTCGCGTGCAGCTATTTCTGCGGCGCGACGACGTTGGCGAGGAGGCCCACGCCCACTTCCGCAAGCTGCTCGACCTGGGCGACTTCATCAGCGCCAGCGGCGAAATGTTCCGCACGCGCATGGGCGAGGTCAGCCTGCACGCGCGCGGCTGGACACTGCTGAGCAAGGCCATCAGCCCCCTGCCCGTGGCCAAGGAGCAGGAAGTGGACGGGCAGGTGGTGCGCTATAGCGCCTTCGCCGACCTGGAGGAGCGCTATCGCCAGCGCTACGCCGACCTGGCCGTCAACCCGGAGGTGCGCGATATCTTCCGCGCCCGCGCCCGAATGGTCAGCGCGCTGCGCCGCTTCATGGACGACAACGGCTTCCTGGAGGTCGAGACGCCCATCCTCCAGCCGCTCTATGGCGGCGCGGCGGCCCGCCCCTTCACGACCTACCACAACCAGCTCAAGCAGGAGCTTTATCTGCGCATCTCCTTCGAGCTGTACCTCAAGCGGCTGCTGGTCGGCGGCTATGAGCGCGTTTACGAGATCGGCCGTGACTTCCGCAACGAGGGCGTCAGCTTCAAGCACAACCCCGAGTTCACCCAACTGGAGTTCTACGCCGCCTACTGGGACTACCGCGACGTGATGGACTTCACCGAGCGGATGCTGGCCGCGGCGGCGCGCGAAACGCTGGGCACGACGACCATCACCTTCCAGGGGCACACCATCGACTTCGGCGCGGCGTGGCAGCGCCTGACCATGCGCGATGCCATCCGCCAGTTCGCCGAGATCGACTACATGGACTACCCCGACGCCACGTCGCTGGCCAAGGCCATCAAGGACATCGGCGGCGAGGCCCCGCCCAACGCGCCCTGGGGCAAGCTCATCGATGGCTTGCTGGGCGACTTCGTCGAACCGCGCCTCATCCAGCCGACCTTTATCCTCGATTACCCGCGCGACATCTCGCCGCTGGCCAAGAGCGTGCCCGGCGACCCGCTGCACGTGGAGCGCTTCGAGTTCTTCATCGGCGGCATGGAGATGGGCAACGCCTTTACCGAGCTAAACGACCCGCAGGAGCAGCGGCGGCGCTTCGAGGCGCTGCAAGAGACATTCGGCAAGGACGACGAGGAGCGCAACCCCATCGACGAGGATTACCTGCGGGCCATGCGCTACGGCATGCCCCCCAACGGCGGCTTCGGCATGGGTATCGACCGGCTGGCGATGTTGCTGACCGACAGTCGCACGCTGCGCGAGGTACTTCTCTTCCCCCACCTGCGCGAGCGGGACGAGTGAGATAAGCCGTGGGGCGGCCGGCCGGCCGCCCCACTTTGCGATCATGCTGGCAGGCAATCTGCCTGCGCTACCCGTCTAGTCGATCTTGATGTAGTCGTACTTCACCCGCGCGTTGTCGTTCTCTTTAGTGATGAGCAACAGGCCGAAGTACGGCTGGTTGATGAGGGCCGTGTCCTGCTTCTCGGCGATGTACTTGCCGTTCCAGTACAGCGTGATGATGCCGTTGGCCTGGACGTAGATGTCGATCTCCACCCAGTCATCGGGGAAGACGCCGCCACCCCTGATCCAGTCCTGCAGGATGACGCCGACCGGCTCGCCGTTGGCGTCGTGGCCGTCGACACGCACCAGCTTCAACTCCTGGAACTGCTGGCCGCCGGTGTTGCGGTATTGCACGCGCAGTTCATAGTAGCGGGTGAAGCAGTTGGTTGGTTTGGGCGTCGTGCAGGCGCCGCCGTTCCAATCGCCGCCAAAGACGATGCCGTACATTTGGCGGTCTTTGGTTTCCTTCAGCTTGGCCACGACTTCGATGTTGTAGGGCGGCTTCTTGGCCGGCACCAGCGGCGAGACGAGGACAAAGCTATTTGTATTGAGCACGCGCAACTCCAGCGCGCCCTGGCGGCCGCCGTCGAGATCGTCGCGGTGGCCGACGACGAACGCCGCGTTCGAGGTGGAACGTCGCGCCTCCCAGCCGCTAATGTCCTGCCCGAAGTTGTCCTCGAAGCGGCCGGCGGGCGGCGGTGTGGCCGTGGGTGTCGCCGTCGGCGGGATGGGCGTGTTGGTCGGCGTCAGCGTCGGCTGGAGCTGGATGTGGGGCAGGTAGGCCTTGTCGCCGAAGTTGCCGCGCAGGGCGATGTCATCGACGAAGGCGGCATTCTTGGCCGGGTCGCCGGAGTTGTCGCTGGCGAAGCGGAAGGCCAGGTAGACCGCCGGCTCGCCGGCGAAGTCATCCAGAGCCAAGTTGCGCGCCTGCCACGTGCCGTCGCCGCCGTTGTTGCTCTGCACGCCGGTCCAGTTGGCCCCGTTGGTGGACAGCAGGACGCTGAACGTGTCGCCGGCGTCGGCCTCGAAGGAGTAGGTGAAGCTCAACTCGGCGTCCGACGCGCCCGACAGGCTGAACGGGCCGTAGATGAGCCACGAATCGACGCCCTTGGGGTAGCCGTCGTCGGCCGGGTTCAGCCCCTGGCCATCAGCGCCGCCGCCAATCGACCAGGCGCTGCGCTGGCCGCTGTTGAGTGGGTTGGTCACGTTGCGGACGCCCCACTTGTATTCGCCGTCGGTCGCGCCGTTGCGGTCGATGGCTGTCCAGACGCTGTCGTCGAACCCGCCTTCCCAATCCTCTTCCACAAGGATCATCCAGTCGGTCGCCTGCGCGGGCGCGGCGACGACCGGCCGGCCGATCTGGTCGGCGACCGGGAAGCTCTCGTTGACGGCCGTGCCGGTGAACTGGGGGTTGTCGGGCGGCGGTGAGCCGGCGCGCGCGGCCGTGTTGCCGGCGCGCAGCCACAAACCGGCGACAGCGACGACCAGGAATGCGGCCACCCAGACGAGTAGCGCGCGTTTTCGCGGGGAACCTTGTTTCGTTGACATGTGCTCCTTCCTTCTCGCGTGGCCGGTCGGGCGACCGGCGCTGACGTTGACGGATGCGTTGACCTGGGCCGGAACGGGCAAGCTCATCTCCGTAGGACGCTCCGGCCACTTGCAGACGGTACTCAGGGTCATTGTAATCGATAACGGGGCGGCGTCAACGACAGCAGGCGGCGACCTGGCGCGGCCGGCCACCCTCCACAAACAAAACGGGCGACGCCGCCACATGGCGCGTCGCCCGCATCATCACGTCCGTAGCGCCTTCTCTCAGGCGGCCTGCTTCAGCTTATCCTGGAACGACTTGCGGAACTTGCGTACCTTGGGATCGACGACGTAGACGCAATAGGGCTGGTAGGGGTTGCGGGCGAAGTAGTCCTGGTGGTACTCCTCGGCCTCATAGAGCGTCTCGAAGGGGACGATCTCGGTCACGATGGGGTCGCGCCACAGCCCTTCGGCGGCTGCCGCGGCGCGCGATTGCTCGGCCGCGGCCCGCTGCGCCTCGTCGTGGGTGAAGATGACCGAGCGATACTGCGGCCCCACGTCGTTGCCCTGCCGGTTGGGCGTCGTCGGGTCGTGGATGTGCCAGAAGATATTGAGGATGTCCTCGTAGCGGATCACCGCCGGGTCGAACCATACCTGGACGACCTCGGCGTGGCCCGTGCGCTTGCCGCAGACCTGCTCATAGGTCGGGTTGGCCACGTGTCCGCCGGAATAGCCGGAGACGACCCGTTCCACGCCGATCACATCGCGGTAAACCGCATCGAGGCACCAGAAGCATCCCCCGCCCAATGTTGCGACTTCGAGTTGCTGATTTGCCATGTATCACCGTTCCTTTTCTTGAGAGCGCTCCGGCCGGAGCTAGAAAGAGCCGGCCGCGCGTGCTCTCTAGACGATGCCAGGGGCGGTGGGCTTACATACGGGACGACCGCCGACGGACGACCGCCGACGGACGACCGCCGACCGCCGACGGACGACCGCCGCCGACGGACGACAGGCCACAGACCAGGCCCCGCTCCTGGCCGTGGTTCGTCGTCTGTCGTCCCTTCTTCATAGCTCTTTTCTGGCGGCGGTC
>JAIBAS010000355.1 GCA_019695075.1 Promineifilum sp.
GGAGCAGGGGAGAAAGGGATCGCCCCAGCTCCCCTGCTCCCCAGCCCCCCCGCTCCCCAGCCCCCCGCGCCGCTTAAAGAACTGGGCGAGCAACTGCGCACGCTGCTGCGGCCAGCGGTCGTGCTCGATATGCTGGCCAACTTCACCCTCTTCGCCACCGGCAAGAGCCGGCGCCGGGTGAAGATCGTCGGCCGCTACCAGCAGGTCGAGGCGGCCAACCGCATCGTCGAACGGGTCATCGCCGGCGCGCCGCGCAAGGGGCTGATCTGGCACTTCCAGGGCAGCGGCAAATCGCTGCTGATGGTCTTCGCCGCCCAGAAATTGCGCCTGGCCCCGGTCTTGCGCAACCCCACCGTGCTCATCGTCGTCGACCGCGTCGACCTCGACGCCCAGATCAGCGCCACCTTCCACGCCGCCGACATCCCCAATCTGGTCAAGGCCGACAGTCGAAGCGCGTTGGAAACGCTGCTTCGACTCGATACGCGCAAGGTCATCATCACCACCATCCACAAGTTCGCCGAGGCCGACGGGGTGCTCAACGAGCGCGACAACATCATCGTCCTGGTGGACGAAGCCCACCGCACCCAGGAGGGCGACCTGGGGCTGAAGATGCGCGCCGCGCTGCCCAACGCCTTCCTCTTCGGCCTGACCGGCACGCCCATCAACCGCCGCGACCGCAACACCTTCTACGCCTTCGGCGCGGCCGAGGACGAGGGCGGCTACATGAGCCGCTATGACTTCATCGACTCCGTCACCGATGGGGCCACCCTGCCGCTGCACTTCGAGCCGCGGCTGGTGGAACTCCACATCGACAAAGCGGCCATCGACGCCGCCTACGCCGAGCTGACCGGCGGCCTGAGCGACCTCGACCGCGAGATACTGGCCCGCGCCGCCTCGCGCCTGGCCATCCTGCTGAAAACGCCCGAGCGCGTCGCCGCCATCTGCGCCGACATCGCCGGCCACTTCCAGGCCCGCGTGGCCCCCAACGGCTTCAAGGGCATGGTCGTCACCTTCGACCAGGAGAGTTGCCTGCTCTATAAGGCGGCCCTCGACCAACTGCTGCCGCCGGAGGCCAGCGAGGTGGTCATCTCCGTCAGCGGCAAGGAGCGCGACGACGCCCGCTACCGCCCCTACCGCCGCGGCCGGGACGAGGAAGAGGCCCTGCTCGACCGCTTCCGCGACGGCAACGACCCGCTGCAACTGCTCATCGTGACGGCCAAGCTGCTGACCGGCTTCGACGCGCCCATCCTGCAGGCCATGTACCTCGATAAGCCCCTGCGCGACCACACCCTGTTGCAGGCCATCACCCGCACCAACCGCACCTACGGCGACCAGAAAAAGTACGGTCTCATCGTTGACTACCTGGGCGTCTTCGACGACATCGCCACGGCACTGGAGTTCGACGAGGGCAGCATTCGCCGGGTGGTGAG
Organism: Promineifilum sp.; assembly: GCA_019695075.1. Classification (GTDB taxonomy): domain Bacteria; phylum Chloroflexota; class Anaerolineae; order Promineifilales; family Promineifilaceae; genus Promineifilum. The sequence continues at coordinate 1,431 of JAIBAS010000355.1, forward strand.
CAACATCGCCGCCCTGGCCGCCCAACTGCCGGAGGCCATGGCCGCCTGTCTGGCCCACTTCCCCGGCGTGGATCGCACCGACTACGGCTACGAGGGCCTCATCGCCGCGCAACAATGCCTGCCCGACAACGCCGCCCGCGACGCCTTCGCCGCTGACTACAGCGTCCTGTCGCAACTGTGGGAAGCGCTGTCGCCCGACCCGGCGCTGCGGCCCTATGAGGCCGACTACCGCTGGCTGTCGCAGGTCTACCTGTCCGTCCAGCCCTCCACCGGCGACGGGGCGCTGCTGTGGCATGCCCTGGGGGCCAAGACCATCGAACTCATTCAGCAGAACGTCCACGTCGAGGCCATCCACGATGACCTGGAGGCCATCGTACTGGACGCCGAACTGCTGGAGGCGGTACTGGCCTCGCCCAACTCCGACCAGAAAGCGCGCGAGATCGAGTTCAAAGTCGCCGCCCGCCTGCGCCGCCATATGGGCGACCCGCGCTATCGCGCCCTGTCGGAGCGGCTGGAGGCGCTGCGGGAGCGCCACGAGCGGGGGCAACTGCACAGCGTCGAATTCCTGAAGCAACTGCTCGACCTGGCCCGTGACCTGCTGGAGGCCGAGCGGGCGACGCCGCCGGAGGAGGACGAGAACCGCGGCCAGGCGGCGCTGACGGAGCTATTCGCGGAAGTGCGCACGGCCGACACGCCGGTGGTCGTCGAGCGGCTGGTGGCCGACATCGACGACATTGTGCGCGTCGTGCGCTTCGACGGCTGGCAGCACACCACCGCCGGCGAGCGCGAAGTGCGCAAAGCGCTGCGCAAGACGCTGTTCAAGTATAAGTTGCACCAGGACGTGGAGTTGTTTGAGAAGGCGTTTGGGTACGTGAGGCAGTATTACTAGGCCGGCCGGACGCACGAAAAAAGGGGGCCGGCTGGCCCCCTTGTCTTGTGGAGGTTCTTCGATACACCCTTCCTTCCGGGCGGTTGGCCCCGGGCGAATCTGATAGTGGACTGTTTGGGTAGACTCCGCTGTTGTTTGTTCTCTCGCTAGTCGCCTCCTTGAATCGGGTGGAGTGGCTGTTCGTTCAGTTCCTGGAATCACCTCCTAATCGCGCGGATGGTTGCTTCGCGGCGCTCACTGCATCGGAACGGGTTGTTTGGTCATACGCCCGGTCGGCGTCCGCTTGCCCTTCGGGTCGGCGGCGGGGCGCGGCTCAGGCTGCGGGGCGGGGCGGTAGGCCTCGGCATCCGCGGCCAGATACATAGTTGCGGGCATCACCGGCGCGGGCTGCCGCACGGGCTGGCGGGCCGGCGACAGCGGTGTCGGCGCGGGCC
>JAIBAS010000068.1 GCA_019695075.1 Promineifilum sp.
ATCACCGCTCCGGCCCGTCCGGCGGCCGTGCCTGTACCGGCGCTGCCGGCTCCCGCACCACAGCCCACCCCCCTGCCCTCTCTGGCCGGAGCGCACGTGCTCATCGTCGGGCCGACGACGACGGGCAAGTCCAATGTCTTGCGACAGGTTTCCAAAGGGCTAACCAACAGCGCCGTCTACGCCATCGACACCAACTACCGCCCCGGCGCATGGCCGGCCACGGTGCGCGAAGTGGTCGGCGCGGCCGGCGACTACGGCCGCGTGGCCGACCTCATGGCCTGGCTGGACGAAGAGCGCCGCAGCCGCATCGCCCGCTATGCGAAAGGTGATGCGCAGTTCAACCCGGTCACGCTCATCATGGATGAACAGTGGGAATTGGCCAACTTCGTCCCTGCCCCGGCGATGGCCACCTGGAAGGCGGTCGTGCGCCAGGGAGCGAAGTACGGCATCTACGTCGTCATGGCTACCCACTCCCTGCTGGTGAAGGAGATGGGTCTGGAGGGCGAATCGTCGGTGATCGAGAACTTCCAGCACCGCATCTACCTGGGCCCTCTGGCCGTCGAGCGCTACCCGGCGCTGGACGGCACGGAGCGGCCGGCGATCTACATGCGCGGCGGCAGCCGCCGGGCCACGCCAGTTGTCATCCCCTACCACCCCGAAGAGGACCCGCGGTCGCCGCAGTTCCGCGTGCCGGCGGTGCTGCCGGCGGTCAACGCCGGGCTGTATTGGAACGGCAGTTCAGCCGTCGCAGGCGCGCTGTCCGGCCGCGCCGAGACCGCAGTTCAGCCCCCCACCCCGGCCGTCGAGCGGCCGGTGGATCCCCGCGTCGACGGCCTGATGACCTCCCGCGGCTGGGTTGGGCCGCTGGAAGTGGGCAAGATTCTAGAGGCCCACGCCGCCGGGCTGCCCCACTATAAGATTGAGATTGCTGCCTTCGGCTACAACGAGCACGGCCGGCCGCGCTGCAATGGAGCGTTCTACCACCAGGTGGAGGAAGTGCTGGCGTTCTACGGTCTTTCTACCGGTTCTACCAGTTCTACTGGCTCTACCACGCCGTAGAGGGCCGGTAGAGGCGTTCTACCAGGGCCTTTGGGCGCGGTAGAAAGGTAGAAAGTGCAAGGGGGGGTAGCATGTGCTACCTCCCTGCCCTATTCGGCGGGATCGCCGATGGTGATCCTGATCGGTTCCTGGCTGGCCGCGGGATCATTGCTGCGCAGCCAGATGGCGTCCTCTTCAATGCCGACGATTGTGAACGTCTGACTGCCCGTCGTCCCGACGGCGGGCACGAGTTCCAGTGTCTGGCCTTTCCTCAGCTTGATGACCGTTCTAGGCGCGCCGGCTCCCGGCCGCGGGCCGCCGTGGGTGAACCCGCCCTTGGGCTTGTGTGGCATGGTCTTGCTCCTGGTGTATGTCGCTTGATTCTAATTATTATTCAAAATAGGCAGTGTGTCAACACCAGTTCGTGACATAGCTGAGCTTGCTGCCCTGCTGCGGGTTGTCACGTTCCCAGACAAACCAGGCCGTCGTGATGGAATCAGTACGGCCGTCGCCGGTAAAGCTCGGCCGCGGCTGGCTGAAGACGATTAGATGGCTCATATAGGGGGCGATGTCTCTCAGAAGTTGGGCACGTTTGCGCGTCGGCTCCATAAAGGACAGTCGCAGCAGCATGGCCACGCCCCGCCGGGCCTTGAGCCACGCCAGACGCACGAACTGGTCGGCCTGGTTGAAGGGCGGATTGGTGACAATCCAGTCGGCCCGCACTGCCCAGATGGTCGCGGCAGCGTCGGTCGCATCCCCGTGGTAGCGCGTTGGCATCGTGGGGTCAATGTCGTTGGTGATGACCCCGGTCACACCCGGATGGGCGCGGAGAACGCCGGCGATCCGGCCCTCGGCCGCGCAGGGTTCGATGATGTTGCCGCTGATTTGGGGCAGCTCTCTGAGTAGGGCCAGTGTGAGCGCGGTTGGCGTTGGATAGTGGTCGTTGGCGTGGCGGGTGGCCATGAGGGTTCACTTCAGGTTTCAACTGTAAGAGGCTGACGGCTGGTTCGGGTAGGTCTCCTCCAGATAGCGCTGGCGTTCTTCCGGGACGATCCGGCCGGCAACTTCCTGCCACGAGGTCTGATAGGTGTCGAGGAAGATGGCGGCGATGGTCGTGAGCTCCTGGTCGCGCGGTAAGCCCGTGACCATGTCGTCCCCTTCGGGATCGAGGATGACCATGGTGTGGTCATGGCGATGGTTGAGCCATTGGAGAAAGAGGTCGATCTCGGCGCTACCCTGGCCATGCCCGGCCTGAACCTGGTGGTTGGCAAAGTTGCACCACTCGGTTTCGATGCTGTAGCGGCCGTCGTCGAGGATGACGGCGGCGAGCTGGTTCCAGGTATTGCTTTCGATGACAACTGTGGCTTGGGTTGGCTTGGACATGAGTGGTTGGTTCTCCTGGATGCACTCCCCCTGCTCTAGCCGCGGGAGCGCGTCCGATGTCTACTCGTCCTCCAGTTCGTAGCCCGCTTCCCAAGATTCGGTCTCACCGTCAATTGTGATGTCGATGGCGTAGTCGGTGCGGCGGGTGCGTTGGGCGCGCAGGGCGACCGTGCGGCCGTCGGGCAGCGTCAGCTGCGTGATGCCGAGGCGCTCCAGATACGCTTTGAGGTTGCCGGCACACTCGAATTCCGGAAAGAGCGGGCCGTTCTCCATCTGGTCGATGTGGTAGAGGACTTTGGCGATGATCTCCGAGGTGACGGCGGGTTCGCACGGTTCGTGCGTGTCGTCGTCTTCGCAGTCGTCGATGGGTGCCGGCGTATCGCCGTCTTCCTGGCCGTAGCAATAGCCAACTTCAAAGGCATCGGCGCAGGTCGTGCAGAGGTATCTACGTTCCTTGCGGTGATTGCGGTAGACGTGAGTAGCTTCAGTCTCGCAGTTCCAACAGTAAGGCATTGTTGTTCGCTCTCCGTTTCTGGGTTCAGCTGTCTTGTGGCTCTGGATTGAGCCAGTCGTGAATCGCGCGCCAGGTGGCGATCTCGTGCTCATCGACAGCCAGCTTGGCGACGGGATGGCTCAGGCTCTCGTCCGGGTGGACTTCAACGGTGATCTGGCGGACTCCGTGCTCGTTCTCAGCCGTTTGCACGACGACAAAACAGCCCAGGGCGATAATGGGCACGGCCGACCGGCCCCCGAGTTGGAGATAACCGGCTGAGCTGTAGCTTAGGTCGTCACCCGTGTAGTCGGCGTAGAGAGCGATGCCGGCGGCGATGGCCTCTTCGGTTTCTTCACTGTTGTAGATGGCGTGATTGGGCATTGTCATACCGTCGCGCTAAAGGTCCAGCCACCGGTCGCTGTCGTCGATGACAAGGCTCGCCCCGTGGGCCGAGATGTGAATGCTGCTCTCCGGTTGCCGGCCGGCAGGCAGAGGCGCGACGGCGGGAGCCGTGAAGGCGACGCGGGCGGATCCGTCGCCGAAGAGCTGTGCCAGGTAATCCAGAAAGGCAACAGCCGGCGTCTCGTATTCGGCCGGGGCGACGGCCGCACTCAGCGCGTTCAGGATGTCTTCGTCGTCGATGTGGGCGGCGTTGTCGTCGATGAAGTTGAAGCTCTCTTCATCGCCATAGGTGATGAAGAGCCGGTCACGTGTGTAGAGCGTGGCGTGGAATTGGGCGATGGTGTCGTCCTGGATGGCGTGTTCGCCTTCCAGGGCTTTCAGGGCTTGGATGATCGGTTCGACGTGGGTCGCGCGCTGGGCCTGGAGAGCTTCTTCGTCAATGACGGCGAGTTGGGGATCATTTTCGTAGCCGTTCCGGCAGTAGTTGCTGAAGATGACAAGGGCGTAGTTGTGAGTGTCTGGAGGGTTCATGGTTTGGCTGGGGGTAACTGGCATTCTCATTTATCCGTCATTGCCGCGCGTCAACGGGTGATACGGCACGGCAACGCGGTGGTGGCCGTTGCCGTGGGCTATGGCGTCGGGCCGGTGATGGGCCTCGCTCGTCTACGAGAGGCAGGTGACAGGCGGTGTAGCCGCGACGCGCTGCGGCGTAGGGGCAAGCGACAGATACCAACCCAGGATTGCCTGGGCCTCCTCGGCGCTCCAGCAGATGATGGCCAAATAGCCGTCGGCGTTGAGCTGGGCCAGGCGCTCCACCTGCTCCGCGCTCGGCCGGTTGGGCCTGACCTTCATTTCGATCCACAGGCCGAAGTAGCCCCCTCTGGCTTCGGGGAAGCACAGGTCGGGGACGCCGGCGCGAACGCCTTCGGCCTTGAGCTTGCCGGCGACGACGACGTTGCGGTGTCCGCCGTTGGGGATGGCGAAGATCTTGCGGGCGTTGGGGTAGCGGCCGGCGGTCTCCCCGCCGTCGGCCCAGAGGATGAGGTGAACCTGTTCGCTGTGTTCCAGTTCGCCGCGCCGGGGCGCGGCTGAATTGCCGGAGGTTTTGAGTCTCGGTGCCATGGTGGTTGTGTGGCGTCAGCTTATCTGACGACGCCAGTTTAGCAGACCAGGGGCTGGAAATTTACGCCACTGCAGCGCCGTCGCTCCTGGTTGTCCAGAAAGCGGACAGTGACGGTGTGGATGCCGATGCTGTAGCGGTAGTCGGGGCTGTCGGTGAGAGGGAAGGATTCGACGATGCAAATACGCCGCCGGCCGCCCTGGTAACGGGGGCCGCCAAAGCGGTCGTGGCCGGTGATAAGGTAGCCCATTTCTCCGGGCTGTGGGAGTTTACTGTGGTGGAAGTTCTGGCGGCGGCCGGTCAGCATTGGCGGCCGCCTACTGGTCAACCTGGCTCATGGTTGTTGCATAGGCAGCGTGTGTTTACTGCCTGACGGTCCACGCCTGCCGCGGCGCGGGATCGTTCTTGAAGAGGTCATTGAGAATCTCCTGGGGCACTCTGAACCACAAGATCACGGACGCCTCGCCGTTGATGGCCCGGTCAAGCTGCTCGGCCTGTTCCTTGGCGTACTCGTAGGCGTCCTCGGACGTGGCGAACCCGTCCTGAAGGCGGGTGGCGTTAGCGTTACCCTCGGTGTACTTGTAGACGGCGTAGACGGTCTGGCCGTTCTGCGGCCGACCGTGGGGAAAGAAGTAGTGGTATTTCATGAATGGGTGTGGGTTCCTGAGGTGTGGCTCATGGTAGCTGCGTCGGCCGCACGGGCGTATCCTTCTCGTGGGCTATCTTCAGACCATTGCCGTGGTGGTAACCAAGTGGTCATGGGCTAATGAGGATCTGTCTTGAGCCGATGGATCAACGGCGGGGCCGGCTCCGGTACGGCGTCGCCCTTTTCGTAAGCCTCTCGTCCAGCGGCCAGAAGGAACCGATAGAAAGCCAACAACCCGATGCCTTCGTCGGCAGCTGTCTTGGACACCCATTCGATCATCTCAGGCGTGATGTAGATGGTCTTACGGTCGAACTGGCCGGCTCGCTTGGCGTCGGAGGTCGTCACGTTGCGCTGCGTCTCGCGGCTGACGCGCTCGGTCGGCTGGCTGAAGGTTGGTCCCTTGCCGCTCTGTTCCCGTCGCTGAGTTGCCTGCTCAGCCCTTTCCAGAGCGTCCATTGGGTTATCGATCATGGTACACTCGCTCTGCAAGGTGCTGGTAAGCCTGCGTTGCCGGTGATTCTGGTGCGTACTCCATGAGTGTCCGACCACCTCGCCCAAAGCTCTCCTTCACGACTACCGACTGCGGGACCGGCGCGGCGATGCGGTTGCGGCCGTAGGCCTTCATCAGGGCGACCATCATCTGTTGATCCATGACCTGTCGCGGGTGAACCATCGAGGGGACGATGTAGGCGACACGTGCTTTAACCTCCTTGCGCTCATGCAAGTCCTCGAGGTCTTCCGTGTGCTGCACTGCTCCCTCGACTGAGAGAAAGTCCGGCTTGGTCGGCACAATCACTCGCTCGGCAAAGCGGTAGACGGCCTTCTTCAGCGTGTCCAGTTTGGGTGGGCAATCAATGATGATGTAGCGGAAGATGTCCAGCGCCGGCGCGAACCGCACGCTCAGAACATCGTCCAACGGTGGATACTCAAGCCGTGAATTGCGCATGCTCTGGAACTCACGGACGATCAGTTCTTCGGCGATGCTTTCCAGCCGGCGAGACGACGGAACCAGGAACAGATTGGGGCGGGGTAGGCCGTCACCCTTCCGGTCTAGCGAGATGACGCTCTCGCGCAACGTCTTCGCGCCCATTAGCAGGAAGCTGACGCAGGGCCCGGTCGGGTTGCGGTCGTCGTCGTAGACCTGTGGCCGGACGCCCAGCGCGTCGGCCACATTACCCTGTGGGTCAAGGTCTACCAGGAGCACGTGGCCGGTTGGCTTCCCATCCGGGCCAATCAGCCGCCGGGCCAGCATATCGGCCACGTTCACGGCGGTCGTTGTCTTAGCAACGCCCCCTTTGTTATTAGCCACTGCGATGACAGACGCCTTCATTTTTCCTCCGAATTTACTGTTTGAGTACAGCCACAACTCACGTGTTGTGTATTGAGTAGTCTTGAGTACTCATTGTACTCAAAGACGTAGATTCGTCAATAGGAGGAGGCCCTGTCATTGGTTTGAGAAATTCCGATGCTTTGTTGAGGAGGTCAGTTATCAGTCCTCTTCACAAAAAACCTCACATCCTCATGATCGATAGCCGGTGCCCCCTTGGCCTCCGCGTCCCGCCGCCATTGGCTCTTGTACTGCTTGTATGCCGGCGCGGCCGTACCGTCGATGGTCAGCTGAAACGCCGGCGGATCAACAAGCATCGCCCGCACCCGCTGGACGCAGATGAACCCGGCCCGGACACAGAGGGTTTCCCAACGATCGGAAAAGGGCACGCGCCGGCCGTGGCGGATGTAGTCCTTAGTCACCCAGACGGCGATGCCGGCCGGCCGCAGCAGACGCCGGCACTGGCCCAGGATGAGCAGAGCATCGCGGTCGAACGCCGGCAACTCGCCCGGTCGCCGCGGCCGGCTGGCGGCCAGAGCCAGGTTGCCAGGCGTGGCCCCGTAGTCGGGCGCGCTGGAGATCTTGCGGCTGTTCTCCGGCCGGTGGTGCTTGCTGTCGTGCCGAGCGCCCGGACCCTCGCCGCTGCTGTTCAGCAGGTCGTCGTAGGGTGGGGAGCCCATCACGACATCGACCGACTCGGCCGCCAGCCCGTTGTCCTGGCGGCTGTCGCCGTGGAGCATGACCGCCGTGCCCGTCATCCAGCCCTCGCGCCAGAGCCTGAAGTTGGCCTGGGCGGCGGCGACGTGGTGGGCTTCGATCTCCACCCCCTGCCAGTGATACCCGGCGGCCAAAGCCCGGCGCGCGGCCGTGCCCACGCCGCCAAACGGGTCATGGATCCGGTAGCCCGGACGCAGGTAGCCGGCCGCTTGCAGCGCGTCGTAGATGCGATCAAGCACACCCCGGTTGTACTTGCCGGGGTGTTGGAAGGCTTCGGGTACGAGCAGGTTCTGCCACGAGTGGCGGAAGCAGCCGTACCATTCCTGCGGTGTCACGCCAGGTTGATGTCCTTGACGGCCAGGTTGCCGAACTTGCCCAGGCTGGTGTTGAAGAACAGCCGCACGACGCCGGTCGGGTCGTAGCGGTTCTTGGCTACTTCGACTTCGGCCTGGTTCAGCGCGTCGCTGCGCTCCTTCGCATAGTATTCATCCCGATAAAGGAGTAATACGGCACGGGCGTTGGCTTCCCAGCTGCCGCTGCTGCGCAGGTCGGCCAGCGTCGGCCGCTTGTCCTGCCGGCTCTCCGGGCCGCGGTTGAGTTGCAGCGCAGCCACAACGGGGATGGCCAGTTCGTTGGCCAGGGCCATGAGCATGTCGGCGACGTAGGTAGCCTGGGCCGTCTCCGTCGGGAAGCGCTCGCCGGGCGTCGTAATGAGGCCGGCGTGGTCGATGTAGAGGATGTCCAGGTCGTGGGCGTTGTGGAGCCGCTTGGCCTCGGCCACGAGCGCGGAGATGGGGATGCGTTGGGTGTCGTTGATCCACAGTGGATAGCGGCGCCACTTGCCGCGCAGGATGTCGTAGGTCTCCCACTGCTCGTCAGTTAGCTGCGCCTGTTCCAAGAACGAGTAAGGCACCTGAAGCGCCGCGGCCAGCATCTTATTGATGACCTGCTCTTCGATGGTCTCCAGGGCAAACAGCGCCGCCCGCTTACCCAGGCGGATTTGGTTGGTCATCATCCACAGGATGAGCGATGTCTTGCCCATGCCCGGCCGGGCCCCGATGACGGTCAGCCCCGGCTTGAAGCCCGGGCACAGCAGGGCGTCCAGGTCCTTCGCGCCGCTGGCCACGTAGAAAGGCTTCACCTCGCCGTTCCGGGCGGCCATTAACCGTTCGTGGGCGCGGTCGATCATGTCGGCCGCCTCGGCCGTGCCGTTCGTTCCCAGGGCCGCCGCGCCGTCGAGCGCCCGTTGCGCCGCGCCGAGTACTTCCGGCAGGGGCTTGCCCTCGTCGTAGGCCAGCCGGGCGACGGTCCCGGCGGCGGTCAAAAGCCGGCGACGGACGGCCGCCTGCTGCACAAGCTGGGCGTAGGCTTCGGCGTTGATCGACGTCGGTACGGCGTTGAGCAGACTGATGATCTTCGCCTCGCCTCCTGCTTCCTCCAGCCGGCCGCGCTGGCGCAACTTGTCGATCAGGGTCACGACATCGACGGCCAAGCCGGTCTCATTCAGTTCGCAGATGGCCTCCCAGATCCACCGGTTCGGCGCGCGGAAGAAGTCGGCCGGCTGGGTCAGGATCCGGGCAACCTCGTAGTAGGCATCGGGATCGATTAGGATGGAGCCGAGGACCGCCTCTTCGGCCTCGATGCTGTTGGGGGGTAAGCGTTCTTCAATCGTGTCCATGTTGCATTGGGTGTGTGTGAAATCAGCGCCCGCTGGAGGCCACGCGCCGGTCGGGCAGGCCGTTGAGATCGATCAGGCTGCCCTTCGGGCAGAGCTTGAGGATGCGGCTCCAGTTGGCTTCGCCCAGCATGGCCCGCAGCGCGTTGGCCGCCGGATCGATGCTCCGGTTCGTCGTGATGATCAGCCCGTGCCCGACGCCTTCGGCCGCGTAGTCCAATACCTGGTAGTAACGCCGCTGTAGTTCGGTGGCCG
>JAIBAS010000238.1 GCA_019695075.1 Promineifilum sp.
ATGGACGTAGCCCGCGCCGCGGCAGACAATCCAGCGGCAGCCCTCGACGCCCCAGAATGACCATTGCGGATCGTCCAGGAAAGCGGCGACAATGGCCGTTGATTCGAGGCGCCGGTTGCAGCCGGGGCAGGTGGTCATTCGTTCTCCTGAGCGGCGTACCGCGCCAGAGATTCACGAATGGGCAAGTCGGCCTCATAGAGTGCCAGCGCAACCTGCGAGACAACATCCCACTCGCCAAAGGAAAGCCATTGGAGCGACGGCTTAAACCGGCGGGAATACCAGCCATAGTTATCATCGTCGCCCGCCTCTCTCCCCACTGGCACGCGCTCCAGGTGTTCGTGTAGTTGGGGATACTTCTCTAGCAGCGTCAAGAACGGTTTGACCTGGATACCCCGCTGCTGCTTGCGCCCCTTGACGATATTGCACGGCGAGCACGCATAGCGTTCATTCCAGGGTAGGGGGTAGGGCTTTAGATCGGGAATGACGTGCTCGACCAGTTGTGCCCAGCCGCCACAATAGACGCAACGCGCCCCCTTCGGCACATTGGCCGCCCGTCGAAACATTGGAGCGAAACTCTTTTGCTTAGTCATTTTTCGTCGTTCGCTTGCAGACCTTGCAGACCTATGCAGACCTTTGCCTTATATATAGCTATCTGTGTATTACACACTTTGGTATATATAAGTATGAGGTATGCAAGGTATGCAAGGTGTGCATCATCAAAGCTCCAGCAGCGCCGGCTCGGCGTGCGCGTTACTACCGTTGGCCGACATAAAGACACCTGTCCCGCGTCGAGCAACGCCATAGAAACCGACTAGTCCGCCGCGGCGGGCCTTATGCAGACCTTCCCGCTTTAGCACGGTGGACACCTCCATCATGTTGGCCCGTTCGTTGCCCATTAGCCCGGCCGCCTTTAGCTCTTGCATGATGTCCAGTGACGGCAAGAAATGCTCTTGTCGGCCTGAGGCGTCCTTATCCCATGCAAATGTCTTGCGTAGGTATTGCTCGACGGGTGAATCAGATTCATAGTGCGAGTTAACCGCGTGCTGGGCTTGTCGTTCGTCGCCGGTCAACTCCCACGGCTCCCCATCCTGGTAAAGAGTGAAAATTTGCGCCCACAGTTGATCGCGGTCGATTGTCACGTATCTAAAATCAATCCCGTCTAGCTTGATAACCGCAAAGCGGCGCGTACCTGTCGGGTCATTCAGGAAGCCCGCGCCGTCTTCGTTGATCGTCCCGATTAGCGACGCGGCGGCCGGGCGTACAATGTCATGCTTGGCGTATGGCAGGCGGATTGTCACCTCGCGGCGGGTAATGAAGTCCTTTAGCGCGGCGCGGTCGGCCTTGCGCGTCGTTCCCTCCAACTCGCCTACTTCCCATATCCAGTTAGACATGAGGCGGAGATAGGTGTCTTTGTCGTCGGGATGGATCGCCCCTTCCAGAAAGAAACGGGGCAGCGGGCAAAGCCAGCGTACAAGATAGCTCTTGCCTATGCCCTGATTGCCGTCAATCACGAGCATAAAGTTCTGGCCTTGCTCCATGACCTTAGCCACTGCGCCGATAAGCCAGCGCCGGACGAATGTCCGCCCAACGGGGCCAACAGACGCATTAAATGTCAAGTGGTCAAGAAAGGTAGTAAGGCGATCTTCGCCGTCCCAGCGCAGGCGGGCTAGATAGTCCTTGATAGGATGGTAGGCATTGGAGGCGGCGGCCTCAGAAATAGCCCTCAACATTCGTTCTTGCCCCATGTGCCCCACATCGGTAAGCCAGTTAATGATGACATCCTGCTGAATGTCGCTCATTGGTTCCGGGGCATTGGGTAGCAGGTCAAGCCCGCCCCATACCTCAATGCGGCCGTTCATCTCATTTAGCCGCAACTGGACACCGCCGGCCTGGAGCGCCAAGAGATAGTCAACGGTGCGCTTACTGCCATCCAGCATGAACGTTACACCGTTCATCGTTCGGCTAACGTTTACCCAGCCGCCGCGTGCGCTTTCTCGTTGGGTTATGATTCCATACTCATCTGACAGGCTACGATATTCCGGCGCGCTCATAGTGGCTCCTGACTGGCGGTACATTGTGGTACTGAGCTTTGCGCGGGGGTTCGTATCCATATTGTTTGGCCTTATGGAAAAGAGACGCGACGGTTATCTTGTTACTCCGTTCGGCCGTCTCGAATGACCTCCACTTGCGGGCGACCTCCCCTTTGTAGCCTGGCGACCATCGCTCAATCAGGGCGATCCCACGTTCATCGGGGAAGGCGTCATGCACGGCCATGAGGATGGGCAACCAGTCGGTGTTATAGTCGCCTTGCGGCGGCAGGACGCTTAACGCCCGCTCGACCTCAGCGATGCTTACCGACACGTCGCCCCGTTCAATCGCCGGCCGAACCGGCCGGGGCGCTGGCTCATAGTCGCCATCGTAGACGACAAAAAGCGCGTTCATCTCGTCTTGCCGGTCTTCGATGTTGCACCCGGCAAACTCAGACGGGCCGTACTGCTGGCCGGTGACGGTAAAATAGCGCAGCTCGTTGTACATCTCGAAGCCCGGCCGCTTGACGGAGTGGGGAATAGAGCCGCACGCCAGGATATGCAACCCCTTGCCCGACGGCGACCGCTCGGTATAGGAGTTCATCATCTGGACAATCTGCCGGGCGGTGTCATTCAAGCGGCCGTCTTCGGTAAAGCAGTCGTCAAGGTCGATCCCGACGACGCCGGCAGCGATGGTAAAGACGTAGCCGATACCGGCCCAGCGG
>JAIBAS010000309.1 GCA_019695075.1 Promineifilum sp.
GCCAGCCGCCCGGCGTCGGGCGCGGCGGCGTGGAGCACGTCGCCCAGCGTCGCCCGCGGGTCAAGTTCCATTCCCTGGGGCAGGTAGCCGACGCGCAAATCGGCCGGCGTCCGGGCGACGTGGCCCGCGTCCGGCGCTTCCCGGCCGGCTAGAATGCGCAGCAGCGTCGTCTTGCCGCCGCCGTTCGGGCCAATGAGGCCCAGCTGCTCGCCGGGGGCGAGAGCAAAGGAGATGTCTTGGAGGATGGGGGAGAGACCGAACGATTTGGAAATGCGATGAACAGCAAGCATGAGTTCACACCTCTTGGGGAGCGCCGCGCGGCGGCCGTTCCCCGGCAGCCCGCCCGTGGGCGGGATGGTTGGCCGGCAGAAGAGGTTATGGGGGTGAACTCAGTTCGTCATTGGTTACTCGCCAGCAATCGCCTCGTAGATGGCGTTCAGTTCTTCGTCGGAGTAGTAATGTATCACAATCCGGCCGCCCTGGCTACCCTGCTCAATGCTGACGCGCGTGCCCAGCGTCTGCTCGAAGCGCCCTTGCAGCGCGGCCAACTCCGGCGGCAGCTGCTTGCGCGGGCGCGACGCGGGGCGCTTGTCGGCCATCAGGCTGCTCACCAGCGCTTCGGTCTGCCGGACGCTGAGGCTAAGCTTGAGGATCTGGTTCATGGCCGCCAGTTGCGCCTCCGGCGTGGGCAGCGGCAACAGGGCGCGGGCGTGCGCGCCGCTGAGGCGCTCGTCGCTGACGGCGGCCTGGATCGGCTCCGGCAGGGCCAACAGCCGCAACAGGTTGGTTACTGTCGTGCGCGCCTTGCCGACGCGCTCGGCCACAGCCTCGTGGGTCAGGCCGAATTCCTCGGTCAGTTGCCGGTAGGCGTGGGCCTCTTCCAGGGCGTTCAGGTCGGCGCGCTGGATGTTCTCGATGAGGGCCAGCTCCAGCATGTCCTGCGGCGTCGTCTCCTTGACGATGACCGGCACTTCGGCCAGCCCGGCCAGCCGCGACGCCCGCCAGCGGCGCTCGCCGGCAATGAGCACATACCCCTCGGCCGTCTCCGTGACGATGAGCGGCTGGATGAGGCCGTGGGCCTTGATCGACGCGGCCAGTTCGGCCAGCTTATCGGCGTCGAGCGTCGTCCGCGGCTGGCGCGGGTTGGGCGCGATGAGGTCGATCGACACCCGGCGGACGGCATCGACGGGGGTCGTCCGCTCGCCGGTGGCGAACAGCGCGTCGAGGCCGCGGCCGAGCACCTGTCGCTTAGCGGCCATGTTCGCTCCCTCCGTTGCGCCGGTCGCCGTTGAGCAACTCGGCCGTCAGCAGCTTGTAGGCCAGCGCGCCGGGCGACTGCGGCGCGTAGACGTTGATCGGCTGTCCAAAGCTGGGCGCTTCGCTCAGGCGGATGTTGCGCGGGATGATCGTCTTGAAGACCTTGTTGGGGAAGTGCTGCCGGACTTCCTCGACCACTTGCCGGCTCAGGTTGGTGCGACCGTCGTACATGGTCATCATCACGCCGCGGATGCGCAGCGAGGGGTTGAGGTACTCCTGCACCAACTGGATCGTCTGCGTCAACTGCGTCAGGCCCTCCAGCGGCAGATATTCGCACTGCACGGGGATGAGCACGCCATCGCGGGCGGCGGTCAGGGCGTTGACCGTCAGCAGGCCCAGGCTGGGCGGCGAGTCGATGAGGATGTAGTCATAGTCGTCGGCGACGGCCTGCAGGGCGCGCTGCAAGCGGTACTCGCGGCCGATGGCCTGCACCAGCTCGATCTCCGCCCCGGCCAGCGACGGGCTGGACGGCAGTAGGTCGATCTTGTACTCCGCCTGCCGCCGGCGAACGATGGTCGCCGGCTTCTGCTCCACCAGCAGCTCGTAGGTCGAGGGCTGCATCTGGTACTTGTCGAAGCCCAGGGCCGAGGTGGCGTTGGCCTGCGGATCGACATCGACCAGGAGCACGCGCCGGCCGCTGCCGGCCAGGTAGGCGGTCAGGTTGACGACGGTCGTCGTCTTGCCCACACCGCCTTTCTGGTTCGCGATCGCGTAGATGTGGGCCATGATCGTTAGCGGCCGGCGGGGTTGCGCATCAGCGTGTCGAGTGCCTGCCGGATGGCCGCGCTCTTGGCCGGCAGGCCGCGGCGGGTGATGGCATGGGCGGCGATGGTGTTGGCGAACTCGGCCGCGGCCCAGGCGTTGCCGTCGGTCTGGTAAAAGCGCACCAGGTAGGCCGCGGCGAAGATGTCGCCCGCGCCGGTGGGGTCAACGACGTCGACCGGCGGCGCGGGGAAGGCGCGCGCCTCGTCGCGGCAGAAGACGGTGCAGCCGCGCTCGCCCTGGGTCAGGACGACGATGCCGGCCAACCGGCGCGTGTCGTCGAGCATAGCCGCGTCGAGCAAGTCCTCCTCGCTCAGGAAAGTAACCGCGGCCAGCGGCAAGACCTCGGCCGCGCTCGCCCAAGCGGTGGGCCAGACCCGCCCATCTTCGTCCCAGCGACGCAACCAGCCCTGCGGGCCGACGCCGACGATGCTGTCGCTGAAGAGGTGAATGACGGACGGGTCGATCTCGTTGGCGATGGGGCCGAGGAGGACGATGGGCGCGCGCGTCCAGGCGGCGGGGACGTGTTCGGGCAACAACCGCCCGGCGACGGCGTGGAGCGTCTGGACGCGCCCGGCGGGCGTGTAGACGTTCTCGAAGACGGTCGTGGCCGGGGCCGGCGCCTGGGCCACGGCCAGCTCCGGGAAGACCGCGCCCCAGTCGTCCTCG
>JAIBAS010000059.1 GCA_019695075.1 Promineifilum sp.
CGACGCCGTGGCGGCAACGCTGGCCATGAACGCGACCATCGCCGCCGTCGCCCCGCGCTATCGCTACATGCAGCGCTGCGTAGTCATCGGCCGCGGCTACAACTACGCCACCGCCTTCGAGACGGCGCTGAAGCTGAAGGAGATGACCTACACCATCGTCGAGCCGTATAGCAGCGCCGACTTCCTCCACGGGCCGCTGGCCATGCTAGAGCCGGGCTTCCCGGCCATCGTCATCGCCCCGTCGGGGCGGCTGGCGGCCGAGGCGGAGGTCTTTATCGGCACGCTGCGCGAGCGGCAGGCGGAGGTCATCGCCATCAGCGACGACGCGGCCGTGCTGGCGGCGGCGCGCGTGCCGCTGGCGTTGCCGGCCAGCGTGCCGGAGTGGCTGTCGCCGCTGACGGCCATCATCCCCGGCCAACTCCTGGCTCTGCAACTGGCCCACGCCCGCGACTTCGACATCGACGCGCCGCGGGCCATTCGCAAGGTGACAGAGACGGTCTGACCGCGGACGGTCTGACCGCGGACGGTCGAACCGCGGACGGTCGAACCGCGGACGGTCGGGCGCGGCGCTCTAGAGCAGCCCAAGCTCCCGCGCGCGCTGGATGGCCCGCACGCGCGAGTTGACGCCCAACTTGCGATAGATGTTGCGCAGGTGGGTGCGGATGGTGCTCTCTTCCAGCACCAGCCGGGCGGCGATCTCGCGGTTGGTCAACCCCTCGGCCAGTACCCCTAGCAGCTCCTGCTCGCGCGGGCTGATAGTCGCCGCGGCGGCGCGCCGGTCGAGGTCGGCCGCGGCCGGCGGCGGCGCGTCGGGGTGGGCGGCGCGCAAGGTATCGAGCAGGTTGGTTACAAAACGCTGCTGGGCCACGCTCAGCGAACCGGCGCGGGCGGCGAAGGCCAACAGGGGAATGAGCCGCGCGCCGCAATCCAGGAAAGGGCGGGTCATGTCCTCTGGCTCGGCGATGCGCACGACGGCCAGCAATGCGTCCAGGGCCTTGCGGCTCTTGTCCTGCCCCCAGTAGGCCAGGGCCAGCAGCAGTTGCGGCGTGACGGCGTAGATGAGCACTGCCCCAGGCGCTTTGTCGGCCTGCGCCAGGCTGGCCTCGGCGTCGGCGAATTGCCCGCGGCGCAACTGAAGTTCGGCCCAGGCAACCATATAGAGCACCTTCTCCGGCTCTTGCGGCGCGCGCGGCGGCAACTCATAGCGCAAAAGCTGCTCGGCCGCCGGCAGATTCTCCTGCCGCAACAGGATGAGCGCCTCTTGCAGCGCCGCGTCGCGTTCGTTCATCATCTGGCGGCCGCCATAGGGCGGCAACTCGCGCACAGCCCGAATGGCCACCCGCGCCCCGGCCCAGTCGCCCTGAGCATTGAGGATGTGGGCGTGCAGCATGTGGGACAGAAAGGGGACGTTCAGGCTGGTGGGATAGGGATCGATGGCCGCGGCGCGATCGACCGCCGCGCGCGCCTGCGCCAGCTGATTGCGCGCCAGATAGACGCGCGCCAATACCACCTCGATCACACTGGCGCATTCGGGCAAAGCCCTCAGGTTGGCGCGCAACCAGCGAAACATGTCGTGGGCCAACGCCTCGCTTTTCGACAGCGCACCCCGGCGCATGGCTATGCTCATCAATGCGCTGGTGCTCATGACGGCATAGAAGGTCAACCCCTCGGCCGCGGCCAGACGCAGCGCTTCCCGTTGCAGCTCCTCCCGCTCCGTCTCCGCCCCCTCCATGGGCAGACGAAAGGCGCGCTCGCGCAGGCTCATGACGCGCCACAACCCGGCGATGCCGAGTGACAGCGTGTCGTCGGCCTCGGCCGCGGGCCAGACCCCGCTGGCCCGCCACTGCTGAACCCGGCGCAGCATCGCCCGTTGGGCCGCGCTGCGCTCCGTCTCCGGCAAGGCCCCGATCTGCCCGACGATGCGCTCCACGCGGTTGAGCACTTGCTCCGCGGGCAGGCTGGGGATCGCCAGGCGCGCGTAGGTGATCAGCAAGGAGTTGTGATTGCGATAGATGTCATCGGGCAGTTGTTCCATCCAGCGCAGGACGCGGTGATCGCTGCCGCGATGCAACTCGGTCAGAATCGCCCGGTCGATGAGCCGCGCTACTTCCGGCCATTCACCGGCCGGCAACAGGTGGCGCATCGCCTCCGAGAACAGGCCGTTGTCCAGAAACCAGACCGCCGCCCGGTGGTGCAGTTCGGGCAACAACTGCGGCTGCTCGGCGCGCAGTTGGTCCTGCAGCGCCTTGGCAAAGAGGTCATGATACTGATACCAGCCCCGCGCCTCGTCGACCAGGGTGATGAACTGGTTGGATTGGTGGAGTTGCTCCAGCGTGGCCTGGCCATCATCGCGCCCGGTCAGCGCGTCGCACAACGGGCCGGTTAGCATTTTCAGCACGGAGGTCTTCAGCAGGAAGTCGCGCCGGTCGAGCGGGTGATGCGACAGGATTTCGCCGGCCACGTAGGATTGCAGGTAACGGTCGTGGCCGCTGAACGTGGCCACGTATTCGTGGACGTTGCCGTGTTGTCGCAAGGCCAGCAGCAACAGGTTCAGCCCGGCCGGCCAGCCGTCGACCCGCACCACGAGCGACACCTTTTCGCGCTCGGTCAGCGTCAGGGGCGACAGGCGCTCCAGATAGGCCAGGCCCTCCTCCGGTGTCAGCCGCAGATCGGCCTGCGACAGTTCCGCCACCAGCCCTTTGCCGCGCCAGCGCTGCAAATCGAACGGAAACGGCTGCTGGCTGGCCAGAAGCACCTGGACGTCGGGCGGCAGATGATCGAGAAAGAAGCGCAATGAGGCGTCGAGCGTGGCCGACTGGGCGCGATGGTAATTATCGATGATGAGGGCCACCCGGCGGCCGGGGTGTTCGATCTGGGCGCGGCGCAGCTCGTCGATAAACAGCGTCAGCAACGGCTCGACGGGCAGCGGCGTGGGCGATTGCAGCAGCGTCAGCGGCACTTCGTAGCCCGGTTCGATCTTCTGCCAGGCCAGTAACACAGTCGCCCAGAAGGTTTGGGCGGTATTGGCATCGTTGTCCAGCGTCACCCAGACCACCGGCGCGCCCAGCGCGTCTTGCCATTGGTTGAGCAGTGTCGTCTTGCCGTAGCCGCTGGGGGCGGTGACGAGGACGATGGGGCGCGTCAGTTGGCGCGTCAGCCGCGGCCGGTCGATGGCGTTCTCCGGCAACGCGGGCGGGATGAGCCAGTTCATCATGACGCGCGGCATGTCGCCGGGCACAGCCGGCGGGCCGCCGTCCGGCCCGTCCCCGGCCGCCGGCGCGACGAAAGGATCGCCGGCCTCATCCTGCCTGAACCGGTCGCCGGCGGCAACCAGCGCCGGCACGGTCAGGTCAGCGGCGCGCCCCAGGTAGACCTTGCGCAGCTTGTCGCGGTGGCGGCGATAGCCGTACCAGTAATAGTGGCCGCGGCGGCTCTCGCGGCGAACGGTGTAGTGGGTCGTCTCGTGGCGATAGATAAAGCGGTCGTTCTCGGCCAGCCAGTCGAACCAGTCAACCGACCCCACTTCGATGGCCTGGGGCGCATCGTCCAGCGTCACCCACAGGCGATCCGTCTCTACAATGTACTTCGTCATCACTCAATCCGTGCGCTAAAAGTTGCCCAACACCGGGATTATACGTGATTGGGCAACTTGAACGGTCAAAATACCGGAACACTTAGGCGAAAGATATTTACCTAATGTCAACTCGGCCGCACAAATCATCGTTTCGGACGATTTTACACTTGTAAACAATCCGTAAAATGTAAATCGTTCGCCCGACCATCATCATCCCGGCGTTCAAGGAGTCGTATGGAAGGTAGCCGAGCATAAGTCAAACCGGTGGCGCCCCGCGCCGCTGCTGCCCGACCGAGATCACCCCGTCCCGACCTGTTCCGAATCTGTTGCTGTTGCACACATCAAGCGGAGAACCTCATGACCTCGAATAGAAAATCACTGCGGCGCATTCTGCTGCTGGGCGTGCTGGCCCTCAGCCTTCTGGCCGCGATCATTGTTGTTCCGTCGGCCGCCCCCGCCACCGCCGCCAGTAGCTGGGGCAGCGGCACGCTGACCGATGCCGAACTGTTGACCCTCATCAGCCAGATGACCCTGGCCGAGAAGACGGCCATGCTCCACGGCGCGAGCGACACCACTTGCGCCACAGTCATCATCAGCCCGTCCGTTCAGGGCTGCCAGGGCCAGGCCGGCACCGTACCCGGTGTGGCCCGGCTGGGCATTCCGCCGTTGCGGCTGGTTGACGGCCCGGCGGGCATTCGCCTGAGCAATTACGAGACAGCGCTGCCCGCGCCGGTCAGCCTGGCGGCGTCTTTCAGCCGCCAGAACGCCTATGCTTTCGGCGCGGTGATGGGCAAGGAAGGCCGCGCCACCAACCAGGACGTGCTGCTGGCCCCGATGATGAATCAGGTCAGTGTGCCCACGGCCGGCCGCAACTTCGAAACGTTGGGCGAAGACCCGTACCTGATGGCCGAACTGATCGCGCCGCAGGTGTTGGGCATTCAGGACCAGGGCCTCATCGCCACCCTGAAGCACTTCACCATGAACGACTTTGAGAATGGCCGCAACTCGACCAGCGTCACCGTCGATGAGCAGACGCTCTATGAGGGCGAGATGCAGGCGTTCCAGGCCGGCGTCGAGGCGGGCGCGGGGGCGATCATGTGCTCCTACAACCGCATCAACGACGTCTATGGCTGCTCCAACGACCTCACCCAGAACCAGATGCTGCGCGACGAGTGGGGCTTCGAAGGCTTCAACATGTCTGACTGGGGCGCGACGCACCGCAGCAGCGACCTGATCTACGGCCTCGACCTGGCCATGCCCAGCGGCAGCACCGGCAACGGCTGGGCCGACGCGGTGTTGCAGTCCGCGGTTACCAACGGCACGGCCGAAGTCGTCCTGACCAACGACCTGCCCTACGTTCCGGCCTACACCGCCGCGCAGTGGTCGGCGGCCGTCGACCAGGCCATCTTCCGCATCCTCAAGCAGATGAATAACGCCGGCCTGCTGGAAGGCACGACCTTCGGCTCGCACTACACCAACGGCACGCCCTACGACCCGGCCCGCCCCGACAAGGAAGCGTTGAAGGCCGAGAGCTACGCCACCGCCGAAGCGGTCGCCGAAAATGGCGCTGTGCTGCTGAAGAACATCAAACACGGCCTGCCGATTCGCAACCAGGAAATGGTTGGCCGCAGCGCCAAGAATGGCGTCGTCGTCATGGGCCCGACCGCGGTCACGCCCTACATCGGCGGCGGCGGCAGCGCCAACGTGACGCCTTACGACAACGTCATCAGCCCCTACGCGGCGCTGGTAGCCGGCGCGAAGACCAACGCCAAGTTCAGCTACGTCCCCGGCTATGACCTGGACGGCGCCATCGTGCCGGCCACGGCCGTCGTCGCCCCGGCCCCCTTCGCCGGCCAGAACGGCTGGCTGCGCACCCAGATTGATACCGTCGTGCCGGGCAACAACGTCGCCCCGGCCCCCTGCGCCGCCAACTGCGCGCCCGACCAACTGGACGCGACTGTCAACTACGTCAACACGACCTTGCCCGCCGCCACCGCCTGGCGGTGGCAGGCGACCTTCACCGCGCCCACGGCCGGTTCCTACCAGCTGAAAATCTTCGTCAAAGACCAGAACAGCGCCCAGCTCTTCGTGGACGGTCTGGCCACCAACCCCAACCGGCGCATCAGCCTGAGCGCCTACGGCATCGCCGGCGGCATCGGTGGCGCATCCGTTTCCAGTTGGGACAAGATGACCCAGACGGCCAAGTCCCACGACCCCAACAGCCCCAAGCTCCATCAGGGCAGCTACACCGTCACCTTCGCCGCGGGCGAGACGCACACGCTCGACCTGCGCGCCTATGCCCAGGCGGCCAAGCCGCTGCTGGTCCAGTTCCGCTGGATCACCCCGGAATGGCAGCAGGCCAAGATCGACGAGGCCGTCGCGGCGGCACAGGGCGCCAGCAAGGTCATCTTCTTCGCCTATGACGAAGGCACTGAAGGCAGCGACCGCGGCGGCAATAGCGTCGCCGCCGGCCTGACTCTGCCCGGCTATCAGGACCAGGTCATCGCCGCCGTGGCCGCGGCCAACCCCAACACGGTGGTCGTGCTCAACACCGGCGACCCGGTGCTCATGCCCTGGGTCAACAGCGTCAAGGCTATCCTGGAAATGTGGTATCCCGGCCAGATGGGCGGCGTGGCGACGGCCAACATCCTGTTGGGCAAGGTCAACCCCGGCGGCAAGCTGCCGGTGACCTTCCCGGCCAGCGCCACCGCCTACCCGCAGTATGACCCCAACTGCAACCCGTCGATCATCACCAGCAACCCGCCGGTTGACGGCAACTGCCCGCTCTACCCCGGCGTCTACAAGCTTGGGTTCCTGGGCGTCAGCAACCACAACTACAAGACCATCGACTTCACGACCAACGGCATCTTCGTCGGCTATCGCTGGTACGACAAGCACGACGTGACACCGCTGTTCGCCTTCGGTCATGGCCTGTCCTACACAACCTTCAACTACTCGCGGAAACTGACGGTCACGCGCGCGGCCGATGGTGGGCTGGATGTGAAGGTCAGCGTCCGCAACATGGGGCCGATGGACGGCGATGAGGTTGTCCAGGTCTATCTGGGCGCGGGCCAGGTTCCGGCCGGTGTGCAGATGGCCGAGAAGGCACTGGTCGGCTTCGAGCGCCTGTCGCTGAAGAAGGGCCAGACGCAAGTGGTGACCATCCACATCGCGCCGCGCCAACTGTCCTACTGGTCGGTTGACGCCCACGATTGGGTGCAGGCCACCGGTCTGCGCAGCATCATGGTCGGCAGCGCTTCGGACGACATCCGCGCCACGACCACGATCAACTTCGGCAACTAGTCAGGTGACAGCGGTTCCGGCCCGCGGAACCGACTAACGCCAAACGCAAACGAGCAGGTCGGGCGCGCCCGACCTGCTCGACGAGCGCCGGGTGGAGTGGATCAAGCCGAACAGTTGCCCCACCCGTAGAGAGATGTCAGAGAGTAAGAGAGCCTACGACAAAGGACGCTTGATATCCTTGACAATCTCGGAGTGTTCGGTTATTGCTTATGTTTGTTCGTTGATCTAACAACTTTGGAGGTTAGTTTCCGTGAAAAACGCCCGATTGTTTCTACTGTTGATCGTCGCCTTGGCGATGATGATTCTGGTGGCCTGCGGCGGCACCACTACGACCGAAACCCCCGCCGAAGAAGCCGCGGCGACCGAAGCCCCGGCTGAGGAGCCCGCGGCCCCGGCGGCGGAAGTGTCCGGCAAGGTCGGCATCGTGTTGCCGACGAAGGACGAACCCCGCTGGGTGCAGGACGAGACGCGCTTCCGCGCCGCTCTCGAAGAGGCCGGCTACGAGGTCGAGATCCTCTTCAGCCAGGGCGACTCGGCCAAAGAGCGCGCCAACGTCGAAGACCTGGTCACCAAGGGTATGCAGGTGCTGATCATCACCCCGCAGGACGGCACGGCCGCCGCCGCCGCTGCTGAAGCGGCCCGCGACGCCGGCGTGAAGGTCATCTCCTACGACCGTCTGATCCGCGACACCGATGCCGTGGACTACTACGTCACCTTCGACAGCATCGCCGTGGGCGCGCAGCAGGCGCAGTTCCTCGTCGATAACGCCGAGGGCGAAGGCAACCCGCTGTACCTGTACGCCGGCGCGGCCTCCGACAACAACGCCTTCATCTTCTTCGAGGGCGCCTGGGGTGTCTTGCAGCCGAAGATCGCCGACGGCACCTTCCGCATCATCAACTCCAGCGAGGCCGTGGCCCTGCAGGACAAGGCGGAACTGACCCGCGACGAGATGGCCACCATCATCGGCCAGGTCACGACCAACTGGGACTTCAACACGGCCAAGAACCTGGCTGAGGCGAACCTGACCGCGGCTCCGGCCGAGGACAAGGGCGACGTCTTCATCCTGGCCCCGAACGACGGCACGGCCCGCGCCATCGCCGACGCCTTCGCCGCCGACACCGATGTGACCAGCTTCCTGGTCACCGGTCAGGACGCCGAGCAGGCGTCGGTGCAGTACATCATCGACGGCAAGCAGTCGATGACCGTCTTCAAGGACGTCCGCACCCTGGTCGATGACGCCATCGCCGCCGCCGTGGCCCTGCTGGCCGGCGACGCGCCCAACGCCACCGGTTCCTACAACAACGGTGTCATTGACGTGCCCGCCATCCAGTCGCCCGTGGTCACTGTGACCCAGGACAACGTCGTCGCCGCGCTGATCGACTCCGGTTACTACAGCGCCGACCTGTTCACCGGCCTGGACGCGCTGGGCAGCGGCGAGGCCCCGGCAGCCGGCGAAGTGTCCGGCAAGGTCGGCATCGTGTTGCCGACGAAGGACGAACCCCGCTGGGTGCAGGACGAGACGCGCTTCCGCGCCGCCCTCGAAGAGGCCGGCTACGAGGTCGAGATCCTCTTCAGCCAGGGCGACTCGGCCAAAGAGCGCGCCAACGTCGAAGACCTGGTCACCAAGGGTGTGCAGGTTCTGATCATCACCCCGCAGGACGGCACCGCCGCCGCCGCCGCCGCTGAAGTGGCCCGCGACGCGGGTGTAGCGGTTATCTCCTACGACCGTCTGATCCGCGACACCGACGCCGTGGACTACTACGTCACCTTCGACAGCATCGCCGTGGGCGCGCAGCAGGCGCAGTTCCTCGTTGATAACGCCGAGGGCGAAGGCAACCCGCTGTACCTGTACGCCGGCGCGGCCTCCGACAACAACGCGTTCATCTTCTTCGAAGGCGCGTGGGGTGTCTTGCAGCCGAAGATCGCCGACGGCACGTTCCGCATCATCAACTCCAGCGAGGCCGTGGCCCTGCAGGACAAGCCCGAACTGACCCGCGACGAGATGGCTTCCATCATCAACCAGGTCACGACCAACTGGGACTTCAACACGGCCAAGAACCTGGCTGAGGCGAACCTGACCGCGGCTCCGGCCGAGGACAAGGGCGACGTCTTCATCCTGGCCCCGAACGACGGCACGGCCCGCGCC